>JAYSTT010000003.1:0-4605 GCA_043719495.1 Ferruginibacter sp.
TTTTCCTTTTTTGCCAATTAATTCGGTAATAGATACTGGCTGATAACCTAAATATTTAGCGCTCAATGCGTCCATATTTCTTTTGCCATCGGGTTCAATTACATAATGCGCCAGCATGGTGTCAAAAGTATTGCCCAATAATTCAAAGCCATACCATTTCAACATCAGCATATCGTACTTTATATTTTGGCCTACCCAAACTTTACCTGCATCTTCAAATATTTTTTTAAATTTATTTAAAAGCGCAATACAACTTTCTTTATCTGTTGGGCAAGGCACATAATAGCCTTCGCTTAGTGTAAAAGAAAAACTTAGGCCCACTAATTCTGCATCATTTGCATCAATGCCGGTTGTTTCGGTATCAAAACAAATTTCTTTTTGGTTTATCAGTTTAGTGGTTAATTGGTTAATTAGTTCATCAGTATCTGCAAGAAAATAGTTGTGTGGGGTATTGTTAATATTTTTATCTGCAGTCATTATTGTTTCTTCCAAAGTTTCGTTGGGGCTTAAAGCCGCTAACTGGGTTTGTTGCGGCGGCTCAATTACATTGCCAAACAAATCCATTTGTGCTGTTACAATTTTTTCGTTTTTTATAGTAGCCTTAGTGGTATTATTCCAAACCTCTGCAGTTACATTTATATCATCCCCTAAAATCCTTTTGCCTAATGTTTTAAATTCCAGCTCTTCAAAAATTTCTTTCAATGCCTCTTTATTCATTTCTTTAATGCGAAAATTTTCTTCATGAAATTCGGCGGTGGGTACATTGGTAATAATGGTGGCTAATTTTTTACTCAGTACAGCCAGTTCTTTTCCTGCTCTTACTTTTTCACCAATAGAGCCTTTTATTTTATCGGCATTATCTAAAATGTTTTCCAGAGTTTCATATTCTGCTAAAAGTTTGGCTGCGGTTTTTTCTCCCACCCCTTTTATACCGGGAATATTATCCACCGCATCTCCCATTAACCCTAAAATATCAATTACCTGGCTTACACTTTTAATGCCCCATTTTTCGCAAACTTCTTTTGGCCCCATTATTTCAATGTTGCCACCCTGGTAGGGGGGCTTATAAATTTTAATATTTTCACTTACCAATTGCCCGTAATCTTTATCCGGTGTAACCATAAAAACTTCGTATCCTTCTTTTTCTGCCTGCTTTGCTAATGCGCCAATTACATCATCGGCTTCGTAGCCATCAATGGCAATTACAGGAATATTAAAACCTTCAATAATTTTTTTTATGTCCGGTACAGCCGATAAAATATCTTCCGGCGTTTCCTGTCGGTTGGCTTTATAATCTGCAAAATCGGTATGGCGTTCGGTGGGTGCATGTGTGTCAAAACACACTGCCATGTGCGTAGGGTTTTGATTTTTTATAAGATCAATCAATGTATTGGTAAAACCAAATTGGGCATTGGTATTACGGCCTTTGCTGGTAATACGTGGGTTACGTATTAACGCGTAATATGCCCGGAATACCAACGCAAAAGCATCTAATAAAAATAATTTTTTCTGCATGGGGTAAAGATAACAATTTGCTGTAAGCTGGCAGAAGGTACTGGTAAAAAACAAATGCTTTTGCCTAAAAAAAAATAAGTAGGTTTGTTGCCTTAAAACTAAAACAAAATGAAAAAGATTTTTTTAGCGATTCTATTATCTATCTCATTATTTAAAGCCAGCGCCGATGAAGGCATGTGGCTACCCATGATATTGGGCGAACAGGTATATGCCGATATGGTAAAAAGAGGATTAAAACTTACCAAAGAGCAATTGTACTCGGTTAATAAATCATCTTTAAAAGATGCTATTTTATTTTTTGGCCGTGGCTGTACCGCCGAAGTGGTAAGCGCAGAAGGTTTGGTATTTACCAATCACCATTGTGGTTACGATGCCATTGCAAAAGCAAGCTCGGTGGAGCATAATTATTTGCGTGATGGCTTTTACGCATTAAGTAAAGACCAAGAAATTCAAACCAACTTAACCGTTCAGTTTTTGGATAGAATTGTAGATGTTACTAAAGAAGTGGAAGAAGGTTTAAAAGGATTAAGCTGGAATGACAGGGTAAATAAAACCGCTGATGTATATCAGTCCATTACCGACAAGGTAATGGATAAAGAAAATGGCTTAACCGGAAAAATATACAGCATGTTTAAAGGCAACCAGTTTTTAATGTATGTATATAAAGTGTACAGGGATATCCGTATAGTAGGCGTACCACCGGAAGCTGTTGGTAAATTTGGAGGCGATACCGATAACTGGGAATGGCCAAGGCATACCTGCGATTATTCTGTATATCGGATATATGCTGATGCAACTGGTAAACCTGCTGATTTCAGCAGTTTAAATAAACCCCTGAAACCAAAACATTTTTTACCGGTAAGCTTAAAAGGTATTAAAGATGGTGATTTTGCCATGATATACGGCTACCCAGGCGGTACCAACCGTTACGAAACCAGCTATGGCATTAAATTAAAAAATGAAATTGAAAATCCTTCATTAGTTGCCTTAAGGGACATGCGGTTGAAATATATGCATGCCGAAATGATTAAGGACCCTGCTGTAAAATTAAAACTTGCAGGTAACTATGCCACTGTTGCAAACTACTGGAAGTTTTTTGATGGCGAAACGAAACAGTTAATTAAATTTAAAACACAACAGCAAAAAGAAGCCTACGAAACTAAATTTAATGCATGGGCAAAAGGTAAACCGGAGTATGAAAATATTTTAACCGACTATGCAAAAAATTATGCAACCTGGTCTGCTTACAGCAAAATGCGCCAGTACAATAATGAAGGAGTTGTTGGTTCTCCTTTGGCTGCTTATGCAGCTTCATTAAAATCTTTAGAAGATAAATTAATAAAACCAAGCACCCCGGCTGCCGAAATTAAAAAAGCTGTTGAAGCCGCAACTGCCAGCCGCAAAGCATTTAAAGAAAATGAAGACTTACACAGTGATGAAAAGATAATGGCTGCTGTAGCCATGATGTATTATAATGACGTTGATAAAAATCAGCACCCGATTGGTTTTTACGAAAGTGTGAAAGGCTCTTATGGCAGCCTTAAAGAAGAAGCCACATTTAAAAACTGGGCAAAAACAGTTTTTTCAAATACTATGTTTTTAGATGACACTAAATGGGCGGCTTTTACAACAGAACCAACTGCTGCTACATTGCAGGCAGATCCTGCTTATGCTTTTGCCAATGCTTTTATAAGTAATTACAATAGTAAATACGCCCCCATTTATACTGCATTTATAAATAAAAATGCCGAGCTGGGCAGGGCTTATATGAAAGGTATTATGGAAATGAACCCCGATGCAGTTAAAAAAATGTATCCCGATGCTAACCTTAGTATGAGGGTAAGTTATGGTAATGTAAAAAGCTATGCACCACGTGATGCGGTTAAGTACGATTACGTTTGTACAGCCAAAGGTATTTTAGAAAAATATATACCCGGCGATTATGAATTTGATTTGCCCGCCAAGCAAATTGGGTTATTAAAGAAGAGGGATTTTGGCCAGTACATTGATAAAAGCCGTAACGATTTGGTAGTAACTTTTATTACCACCAACGATATTACCGGTGGTAACTCCGGCTCACCAGTTATTGATGCCAATGGTAATTTATTGGGTCTTGCTTTTGATGGCAACTACGAAGCCTTAAGCCACAAAATTGCTTTTGATAAAGATTTAAACCGCACTATTTGTGTTGATATACGCTATGTATTGTGGTGTATTGATAAACTGGGTGGTGCCAGTAATATTATTAAAGAGTTGAAGTTGGTAAGATAAAACAGTTTCATCCCATTTATAAACCGCTTTATAATTTTGTAAAGCGGTTTTTTATTTTATCTGGTTATCTATTAACCCTTTGGTATAAGCTATGCGTAATGCCTGAGCCTTACTGTTTACATGCAGTTTTTGATAAATGTTTTTAATGTGTTTTTTTACAGTATTGGGGCTTATAAAAAAAAGGCCGGCAATTTCTTTGTAATCGAGCCCCTCACTTAGTTTTTGTAATATTTCTTTTTCTCTTTCGCTTAGCTGAAACATATTCTCTTCGGGTATAGCTTCTTCTTTTACAGTTTTGGGTTGCTGCACCATTTGCAAAATTTTATAGGCAATACTGGGCGATATGGGCCCGGCGCCACTTTCCCAAAGGTTCATCAGCATATCTGCAATTACTTCGCTGCTTTCTTCTTTTAATAAATAACCGCAGGCACCAGCCCTTATGGCCCTGAAAATTTTATCATCATCATCAAAAATAGTAAGCACTACAAATTTTACATTTGGGTATAAAGAAGATGCGGTGCCAATGGCAGATACACCATCTACATGCGGCATTTCTAAATCCATCAATACAATATGCGGCTGGTCATCCTCAGGCAAGCCCCTCATCTGCGTTAAAAAATCCCCGCCATTAACTGCCTGAAATGCAATGCTGAAAAAATTATTACGGGATAATTTATCAATAATAACTTTTCGGTTATTTATTTTATCATCTACTACGGCAACCCTTATCATATCATTTAAAATTCGGATTACTTTAATTATTCAGCAATACCCCAAATGGGTACTTTTATTTTATCTATACTAATTGTTGTTGTTGTC
>JAYSTT010000021.1:0-1861 GCA_043719495.1 Ferruginibacter sp.
CCAACAGCAGTAACCCGGCCTACAATTTCATGTCCGGGCACCACAGGATACATGGTCATGCCCCAGTCGTTACGGGCAAAATGTAAATCACTATGGCAAACACCACAATATAAAATTTCTATTTGTACATCACTTGGTTTGGGGGCTCTTCGGTCAATTGTAAAAGGAGCAAGCGGAGTGGTTGCACTTTGTGCAGCGTAGGATCTTGTTGATGCCATGTATATTAATTTAAGGTTTTACCAAATATAGGATGAAAATTTAAACAGGTAAATTATAATTTGCCGTTTTTAAAAAAGACAGGGATATTTAATATTTAAACATGTTGTGCTATTAAAAAAATAAAAAATGGTACAATATTTTACAACGCTTTTCAATATTTTGTCTTTTACATTTTTGCTTCTCCAAAAAAGGAGCCCTGATTAAACTTTTGTACTACTGTAAACTCAGATTCAGTTCCCTTATTTTTAACAGCTCAGAATTTATATATAAAAAATGTTTGGTGAATACAAGAACCAAGGCTAAGAGTGAAGGGCATGGATAGCAAAGCAGGCTTATTGATATTTCTTTATCACCTGCAGCATAGTTTATAAAAAATAGTTTTTCCAATTTTGAGTTAATATACCAGAACTTCTTTTTTGCAGCAAATCTCCCCCATAAAGTAAGCAGGCATTTTTTACCTTGCTTATGCCCATGTAGTAATGCAAATTTTTGGTAAACTCATTGTGCAGGGTTTTCCCCGATTTTATTTCTACAGGCAGCAATTTACCGGCATCGTCCACAATAATGTCTATTTCGTTGCCGGTTTTATCTCTCCAGTAATATAAATTTACCGGTAGTCCTGCATTGGTTCTTTTTTTTACCATCTCTGTTATTACCATGCCTTCAAAAATTGCTCCCCGCTGCGGATGTATTTGCAGTTGTGCAGCTTTTTTAATTTCAAGCAGCCAGCAAACTAAAGCACTATCATAAAAATAAATTTTAGGCCGCTTTACAATTGTTTTATTAAAGTTTTTAAAGTGTGGTTTTAACAGATAAACGATAAAGCTACTTTCTAATATACCCAGCCACGACTGTATTGTTTTTACATCCACTCCGGCATCTATCGATAAGGAACTGCTGTTTAATTCCTGGCCATGCCTGCCGGCTAAAAGCCTTACAAATTTTTCAAACTCTAAAAGGTCGGTTATGTTTTTTATTTGCCTTACATCTCTTTCAATATAAGTTTTTATATAGTTAGGCATCCAATCCTGCGGTAATATTTTTTGATGATAAATGGGTGGATAAAAACCCTTGAGCATCAAATCATCATCAGACTTTAATAATAGTTTTGCCTGCTGTAATTCATTAATCGAAAACGGCAATAAATTTATATACCCTATTCTGCCTGCCAGAGTTTGTGATATATTTTGTTGCAGCAAAAAATTATTAGACCCTGTAAGAATAAACATACCTTTTTGTGTAGTGCTGTCTAATATTTCCTGCAGGTAAGAAAATATTTCAGGTACCCTTTGCACTTCATCTAAAATAGCACCTTTAGGATAAGCAGCTAGAAAACTTCGGGTGTCTTCTTTTGCAAATTTTTGTACATCTAAATTTTCTAAAGATAGATATGGTTTTTTTGGAAAAACCTGTTTTGCCAATGTGGTTTTGCCTGTTTGCCTTGCACCAGTTATAGCTACCGCTTTAAAACTTCGGGCAAGTTGGG
Organism: Ferruginibacter sp.; assembly: GCA_043719495.1. Classification (GTDB taxonomy): domain Bacteria; phylum Bacteroidota; class Bacteroidia; order Chitinophagales; family Chitinophagaceae; genus Ferruginibacter. The sequence continues at coordinate 1,706 of JAYSTT010000021.1, forward strand.
TCAATTTTTTTGCTGCTATTCTTGTAATCATACCCAAATTTACCTATAAATCTGGAATTATTTGGAATTGAATTCCAAATAATTCCAGATGACTTAAATAATATTTTCTTCCAGGCAATGTCTCCTGCTGGTTAGGTGTTTTGGCCAGGGGCGTTG
>JAYSTT010000201.1:0-23536 GCA_043719495.1 Ferruginibacter sp.
CGGATAGAAGTTGATTCTCCGCCATATTTTTTACTATTTACCTCTACGGTGAGTTTTGCAATTTCTATTGGTAGTACCCCATAAAAATCGAAATGCAAAATTTCAAACAGCATTTCATCGCCGCCATAAGGAATATCATGCTCGGCATTTAAGTAACGCAGAATTTGAATCAGTTTTTTTATAAAAGCATTTTCTAAAATATTAGTACTTCGCTTACTATAAACAGGAATACCTTTCAGGCGAAAATATTTTGCCAGCTCTTCACCATATTTATTTTCTTTATAAATAACGGCAATCTTTCCGGGTTCAATTTTTTGTTGATACAATTCAAATACCTGGTTGCTGATACCGGCCATTTCTTCCTTTACAGAATTGTATTCATTAATTACTGGCTGGTTGGTAAAGTCTTTTATCTTTATGTTGGAAGCAATTAATTCTTTGCTTAAGCCATCAATTTTATTTACTAAACGTTCTTCATTTTTATTAATGAGTGTTTTAGAAATATCCAGTATGGGCTGTGTGCTGCGATAATTATTAGTGAGTACAACCGTTAATAATTCCTTGGTATATTCATTGGCAAAGCCCAGCATGTTTTCTACATTCGCCCCTTGAAAACGGTAGATACTCTGGTCATCATCACCTACTACAAATACGTTGGGCTTATCCCAGTAATTTATCAAAAGTTGCACCAGCCTGTTTTGTATGCCACTGGTATCCTGGTATTCATCTACCAGTACATATTGAAATTTTTCCTGGTAGTTAGAAAGTAGGTTTGAATTTTCTTCAAAAACTTTTATCACCCAGTTAATCATGTCATCAAAATCGTAGCGGTTTTTTTTGCGCATTAAGTTTTGATAATTATTAAATTCATTTACTGCTGCCCTTAGTTTTTCTACCTTTTCTTTTTCTTCTTCAATCTTATCGATACGTACATCTCCTTTTTTAAAATCTTTTACGGCACGTTTGGCAATGTATTCATCTTTGGCAGGTAAATCAGCAATGTATTCATCAATTTTTTGGTTGATAAAGGCTGGTACCCAGCCTTCCCTCTTCATGGCAGAGAATAAACTCTTTAAATTATTGATCTCATAATATACATCGCCGCGGTATCTTTTAAGCGGATGATTTTTTGGAAAAGAATCGATCAGTGTTTTAAAAAGCTGAATGCTTTCCAGTTCTGATACTGCATCAAGCGAAGTTTTCTCGAATAATGATAAATTATCCTGGATTACGTCATTACAAAAAGCATGAAAAGTATAGATGTTTACTTTGTACGCATCGGCGCCAATAAACTGCACTAATCTTTTACGCATAGCTATGGTACCGGCATCAGTATAAGTAAGGCATAAAATATTCTCGGGCAACACATCAGTGTCTAATAATATCTTTCCTATACGTGCTGCTAATATCTGTGTTTTACCTGTACCCGGGCCTGCTATTACCATTACCGGCCCTTCAATGGTATCAACAGCTATCCGCTGTTGAGTATTTAACTTTTTATACTCCTCAGTAAATTTTTTTTGCAAGATATTACGGTAGGTGGACATGTGTCAAAGATACTGGATTCCGGATAGCGGATAAAGACTGCAGCAAATCAGGAAACATTAAGTCTTGAACAAAATACCTTAGTAATTGTTATACCGGTATGAGTAAAGTCTACAGCATTAAAACCATTCAAAAAATCCCCATTTCCCTGGAAGCCGCCTGGGGTTTTTTCAGCAGTCCTGCTAATTTAAAAGAAATAACGCCAGCCAACCTCGGATTCAACATTATTTCACAACATCATGGCAATAAAATGTATGCGGGGCAAATAATTGAATACACTGTAAAACCTGTTTTAGGTATTCCTTTGTACTGGATGACAGAGATTACCCATGTAGAAGACAAAAAATATTTTGTTGATGAACAACGTTACGGACCTTATAGTATGTGGCACCATCAGCATCAATTTAAAGTAGTGGAAGGCGGTGTGGAAATGACAGATATTGTACATTACAAATTACCTTTTGGGTTTTTGGGGGATATTGCCAATAGTTTATTTGTTAAAAATCAATTGAAAAATATTTTTGATTTCAGGTACAAAATAGTGGAGCAAAGGTTTGGCTAAATAAAACAAATGAAAAATTAACGTTAAGGGTAAATTTAATCGGTATCATTATTGCAGGGATTATAGTATCAATTTAGTTGATGGTATCCCAAATGAAAAATGTAGCCTGCATTTTACTATTATTCTTATTTATATGCAACACGAAAGTTTGTGCTGAACCAGGTAAATATTCCAATACATTCAACCAGTTCAACTACAACGATTCTTCGCTTATCCTTATTCCTTTCGAGTATAAACAATCTGCCTTATTTCATGCATTTACCTATGAGGTAATTGACAGTGTAGTGATCATGTTATTGAAAAATGACTCAATTACTTTAACTATAAAAGGCTATGCCCACCAGGATGAAGGCAGCGATACCATTTGTAAATATCTTTCGTTGAACAGGGCTTTATTTGTAAGGGATTATATACTGGGTCGGGGCGTTAAGGACAGCCGTATTATTCTGGTAGAAGGTATGGGTAAAACAAAATCAGTAAATAGTAATGTAAACAAAGATGGCCATGCATTGAATTGCAGGGCAGAGCTGATATTAAATTATCCATCACCACCGCCTCCTCTTGTAATTGCCGACAGGGATGAAGATGGTTTTGCAGATGCTGAAGATGCATGCCCTGATGAATATGGTTATACAGAAAATAACGGATGCGGAGATAAGGCTATAATTATTCCTTTTGAAACACAACAATCGTGGTTATCCCCATTAACCTATAAAGTATTAGATAGTGTTGTGGCTGTGTTGAAAGGAAATTCAACTTTTAAATTAACCGTTCAAGGTCATGCATACAAAAAAGAAGGCGCCAATTCTTTTTGTGAAAGGTTGGCTATTGAAAGAGCCAACATGGTAAAAAAATATTTACTCTCCCGTAATATTGCCAATAATCGGATTCTTTCAGTAAAAAGTTTTGGTGGCAGCCGGCCATACAATGCAGGCAGAAATCCACAAGAGATCAATTTAAACTCAAGGGCTCAAATTTTATTGGAAAAATAAATACGCTATTTTATTCCTGCTCTTTTTTTAAGTTCCGCAATGGGCATTTCTATCATTCTTCCTATAGGTTTATTATTCCGGTAAGTAATTACTTTCATAAATACCGCATCTTTAGGAACAGTTAGTGCTGTAGTGTATGCCGGGTAAAAATTATCGGGGAAAGAATTATCAAAACTGTAATGAATGCTTAGCCCTTCCACTTCTGTACTAAGTGATACCAGCATAGCAGCAGTATCTTTTTTATGTACTTCAAAAATGGCATCATACATACTGGGGGCATATTTTACATTCGCCACATCAAATCTTTCCATTTGATTTTCAACCCTGCTTACAAAATCATTCCAGTTTCTGTTTTCTTTTGGGCTCCACAATACTTCGGCTATTGCAAAAGCCCTGGGCCAGGTCATGTATTCTGCATGGCGCATATTATACACCTGTTCTGTCCATAGATTAGCCTGGCCACCTTTAATTAATTTGGCATCGGTACCAGGCGGCACAGGTTCAAACTGATAGGCTTTTTTTAATCGTAAAGTGGCATATACCGGTGGTTCAATTATGGCATCGCCCTGCATATAATCAATGTAGGTAAAGTCGGTAGGGCTCATCACCACTTCATGCCCTTGCTTTGCCGCTTCTATACCACCCTGCATGCCACGCCAGCTCATTACTGCGGCATTGGGGGCTAATCCTCCCTGCAATATTTCATCCCACCCAATCATTTTTTTCCCTTTGCCTGAAATAATTTTTTCTACTCTTTTTACAAAATAGCTCTGTACTTCATCCAGGTTTTTCAGGTTTTCTTTTTGCATCAGTGTTTTAATCCCGGCGGATTTTTCCCAAAAATTACGGGCTGTTTCATCGCCACCCATGTGTATGTATCCAAAAGGAAACAGTTGGGCTACTTCTGTAAATACTTTATCAATAAACTCGTACACTTTTTCATTGGCAGGGCATAGTGTATTATCGAGCGTGCCATAAAAATGTTTGCCGCCACCGGGCCAAATCATAAATTGTTCACCGGAATTTACAGTATAAGTTCCCGGTGTGCAGGTTAACTCAGGATAAGATGCTATAGCTGCTAAGCTATGGCCCGGAATATCAATTTCGGGTAAGATATTTATAAAACGCTCACTGGCATATTGCACTAATTCCTTTATGTCTTCATGCGTATAAAAGCCGCCATAGTTTTTTGGTTCATTGGGTCCAGGGACAGAAAACTTGCCAAAGGTTCCGGTTTTATCTACCCTCCATGCACCCACTTCAGTTAATTTGGGTAAAGATTTTATTTGGATCCGCCAGCCCTGGTCATCTGTTAAATGAAGGTGCAGCAAATTGAATTTATATTTTGCCATCTGGTTAATATAATCTTTTACCTGGGCCACTGTAAAAAAATGGCGTGATACATCCAACATTAATCCCCTCCACCCAAAGCGGGGAGCATCTTCTATTGTAACAGTTGGTACCATCCATTCATCAACATGTTTTTTATCTTCTTTACTTTCAATTTGTTTGGGTAACAGCTGTAATAAAGTTTGTACCCCATAAAAAATACCTGCAGGTTCTTTAGCAGTAATACTAATACCATCCACAGTTACTTTTAAACGGTATCCTTCTGCCGGTATGGATTTATCATTGGCGAGAGACAATAAAATTGAATTAGCTGGTACAGTATTACCTTCTTTAACAGTTGCTGTATTAGTCGCCGTTTTTAGTTGTTTAGCTAATTGTCCGGCTATTTTTTCCAGTTCTTCATTTTTTGTAATAAAAATGGAAACTTCACCCGGCATTGTAAAATATCCGTTTCCAATAATTAAAGAACCGGGTTGAGGTATAATTGTATTATGCCAGTTGTAAGTTTGTTTTGCTATACGGTCATTTTGTGCTGAGGAATCTGTAGTCATTATAAGAAGTATAAAAAAGAAGAAAATATTTTTCATAATAATTATTTTTGTCACAAGTTAATTATTTGAAAGTAACCCGAAATAAAAAAGGTTAACAAGTTATCCTTATCAACCTTTTTTAAATTAATTTATTAAACAATTATCCGGGCATCCGCCCAATATACTTTTCTATCTGTTTTATTTGATCAACAATTTGTGGTGTTGTGGGTTTAAAACTTTTAGCTTTTCTAAAATAATCTTTTGCCGCCCTGAATTCTCTTTTATTCATCATAATAGAACAGAGTTGCAAATAGGCAGCTGCATTATTTTCGCTATCGGGCAACCCGGCACGTATGGCCTGCCGGATATAACTTTCGCCTTCTTTCATATTGCCTTTCTGAATGCACAGCATTCCCAGTTGTAATTTGTTGGGCCCTTCGGCCTGCTTGGTCATGGTGCCACCAAGCGATAGGCTTTTTTTCATCAGTTTCTCCGCACCATCATAATCCTGATCTACCATAGCAAGGTTACCTTTAATAGTATAATAAACTGAACGAACCGGTTTAATTAATAATGCCGGAAACCAAATAGAAGCAACCACTTTTTTAGCCCCTTCCATATCACCATCTTCCATATAACCCTGTATCAATCGCATGGGGCCAAATAAAAAATGGCCTGCAATTGCCACTACAGCCAAAAAATACAAGATAAAAGAAGGCCAGAAACTGGTTTGAATATGGGTAAAAATTGCCAACGCCAATAATACAATGCCCAGCCAAAGCCGGTACTTAATTAATACATTCAACCACTTCATAATCTTTAAAATTTAGGAGGGCAAAGATAAGGGATGCAGCTAAAAGAGCAGATTAGTCTTTTGCGTCATTAATTTCCACCCAGTAACCATCAGGATCCTGCAGCCAGATTTGTTTTACCCCATCTATACGGGTGGTGATGGCGTTTTGTTTACCCTCCCTGTCTTCAAATAAAATATTTTTATTGCCAAGCATTTTTGTAAATGCTTCTACAGAGGCAACACTAAAGCAATTGTGCTGATTTTTATAATAGGTTTTTGCCTCTGTGGCACCCTGTATAATATGCATTTGAACATGTGGTGCAGTTTGCAACCAGATATGTTTACCATCATGAAATGGCTCGGGTATGGTATCCAATCCAATAATATTAACATAAAAATTGCCCGATTTTTTTAAATCTACTACAAAAATGGCAGTATGATTAAGCCTTGCTTTTACTTTACTATCGCTTTGAGCAATAGAAGATAATTGAATAAGGCAAAACAAAGAAAGTATGGCCGCCACTGGTCTTTTTTTCATATAGCTTGTGTTAAAGCATAAATGTAACCAAATTAATAATTACTTTTGCCATCCTAAATTTTGGGGTCCCGTAGTTCAATGGATAGAATAGAAGTTTCCTAAACTTTAGATGCAAGTTCGATTCTTGCCGGGACCACTACTTATAAGTTTTGTTATAAACTTTTTAATTGTTAAGGTGCCAGCCTTTCAATTTTCCAGGTTCCATCAGTTTGTAAAGTATATTGAAAACGGTCGTGCATACGGCTTGGGCGGCCCTGCCAAAATTCTATTTTATTAGGTTTTATTCGGTACCCTCCCCAATGTGGTGGTTTAGGAATTTCGCCATGTTTAAAACGTTCCCTGTAATAATCAAAAGTTTCCTTTAGCCATGCTTTTCCTGCCACAGCTAAACTTTGCGGCGAGGCCCATGCCCCAATCTTACTGCCATCGGGCCGCTGGTTGAAGTATGCAATACTTTCTTCAGTACTTATCTTTTCAGCACTTCCTGTTATACGAACCTGGCGTTCCAGTTCTTTCCAAAAAAATACCAGGCAGGCATTAGGATTTTCGGCCAGTTCTTTACCTTTTGAACTTTGGTAATTGGTAAAAAATACAAACCCATTTTTATCGTAGCCTTTTAATAAAACAATTCTTGCCGATGGTACCCCGTCGGCAGTAGCTGTTGCCAGCGTCATAGCATTTACTTCATCTATTTCACTTTTTACAGCATCATCCCACCATTTATCAAATTGTAAAATAGCATCAGGGGCTATATCGGTTTCTAAAAGTGCCTGTAGTTTATAATCTTTTCTTATATCGGCTATTTTTGTCATAATAAAATTCTCCTTTGCAAAACTCTGTTAATTAAAGCAAATAAAAAAGCATCCCTCTATATAAATAAGGGATGCTTTTGATAAAACTATTTTAATTATCCTAAAGAAATAGAACCCAGGCCAATATTAAAAATGGAACCTAAAATTTTATGCAGAATAAATAATAGAATCCCTGTGATAACTGCATATACAACAATTGCTACTATCATATAAATTACTTTTTGGTCTTCCGGCGTTTTCTTTAATGGCCCAATACCTAAATACATTAAATAAATTCCATACAATCCGCATAATAATGCCAAAATTGCCAAAGAGGGTATTATAAGAAAAATTCCTCCTACTAACGAAGCTGTTGCAGAATAGGCCATTAACTGTGCGGATTTATTGATATTTTTTTCGGATTTAAATGTTGGCGCCAACATATCAACCACATAAGCAGATATTATAAAACCAAGTACTGCTGCAAGCAATCTTGATATGGCTTCATACATTCCCCAATCCATCCCTTTAATTTTAATACCAAATAATCCGGTATTAAAACCAATTAAACCAAAACCAATAAAAGCACATACCGCTCCTATAAGTGAAAGTGGTAACACATAACCAGTTGCCAGTGAAGGAAGCGATTGTTCTTCTGTAGCAATTACATCCCATTCTGTTTTGGGAGTAATTAAAATGTTTTTTACTCTTTCAATAAGATTCATAAGTTTTAAGTTTTAGAAATGTAAAGTAATTAAAGGATTGCAGTAATGCAATGATTAATAAAAAAAATTATAAACAGAAATTAAACATCTATTTGCTCACGCTGCTAGGTAATCCGCATTTTTTCCCATTCGCTAAGTTTATCTTTTAACGCATCTCTTTCCTGTGTAATAATTTCCATACTGCTTTCCATTTCACCAATTTTTACAGCTATTTGCTGCAGCATACTGTTTCTTTTTTTAAGCTTAGCCAATTGTTCCTGCACATCTGCAAGCTGTGTTGTGGTATAGGTATATTGCTGAAAAAGTGTGTTGTACTGCTGTTGCAATTTTGCAGCCTGGGTTAATTCCTGCTGCAGTTCCCATTCCCGTTCTTCGGCACCGGCAGCCTTTTGCTGATGCTGGCCAATTCGGTTTTGCATTAAATGCAATTCATCCAGTTGTAAGTCCAGCCTGCTTCTTAATTCTGTATCTTCCCGTAGATTTTTCTTCAGCTCAGCAATTTCTTCTGCTTTTATCTCCAATATTTCATTTAACTCTTTTACCTCTGCCTGCAGGCTTTCATTTTCGGCTATTATTTGTAATATTTGTTCGTTAGAAAACATGGTATTTAAAGGTAATACACTTCAATTTATATGATTTATCGCCCAAAAACAAAAAATAAACTCTTTTTTGTACCTTATGAACAATAAAAAGCTGTCGGGCAGCGTAATCAACTGTTAGGGTATCTATTAAAAATACCCGTTGTAAACCTATATATTAATTTGACGGAAGAGGAACTCATACGAGGATGCATAAGGGAAGAAGCCGCCTGTCAAAAGGAGGTTTTTAACCGGTACGCCAGCCGTATGCTGGGGGTTTGCAACCGGTATGCCCGTAATGCTGCCGATGCCGAAGATATTTTACAGGATGCCTTCATTAAAATTTTTGATAAAATGCACCAGTTTAAATTTGAAGGCTCTTTTGAAGGATGGATCAGGCGTATAATGGTAAACACAGCGCTAAAAAAATATAGTTTACTAAGATATGAAAAAGAAGTTGCAGGCTATGAAATTAAGGACAGAGATGAAAGTGGTATGGAACCAACGGCGTATGCACACATTACGCAAAAAGAAATACTGGATTTGATAAATAATTTACCCGATGGTTACAGGATGATTTTTAATTTATTTGTGATAGAAGGATTTCAGCACGATGAAATTGCAGAGATGCTGCACATACAACCGGGTACCAGCCGCAGCCAACTGGTAAAAGCACGGATGATGCTGCAGAAACAAATTTTACAATTACAAAAAGTTGCGGTATGAGCAATAACCAGCTATTTGATAACAATATAAAAGATCAGTTTGAAGACTATACGCCACAGGTGCACCCACGCATTTGGGAAAATATAGTTAAGAAAAGAGAAAAAAGAAGGCCAGTTGGTTTTTGGATTACTTTTTTAAATGGCCGTAATATTTTACTGTTAACTGCATTTTTAATTAGTGCAGGTAGTGGTGCATATTTGTTATTAAAGAACCCGGCAGATAACGATCAAGGAAAAAATACAGTTACTTCAAATGATACAAAAAATCCGGAATCGGGTACTAAGGCTACAACCCTTATTACCGAAATAAATAACAGCAACCCGGAGATTACTAAAAACAGTAATGATAAAACCAACACTTCGTTGGTAAATGATAATCTTGATGCGGTTACAGAGAAAAGTATTTCCGGCCTTCCTGCATTACCTCAGGCAACTTCTTCTAAAATAAAAACCTTTTCGCCATTTGCACAAACAGGAGAAGAAAATATCGCTTCAAAATATAAAGAAAGGAAAAGAAATTTGACTGCAATTAATAACGATTATGAAATTACTGATGCAGATGTATTTATAAATACTAAAACCTCAGAAAATAATTTTTTAAACAGAATATTATTTCCTGATCTGCAAAAAATTACAACAGAAAAAAGATCAACCACATTAAACAAAAGATTTTTACCCAATGTATTTTTACCTGATTGCCCATCGATAGAAAAAAATGCAGCAGGCAATAAAACTTATATTGAAGTTTATGGCGGGCCCGATATTGCCTTTCGTTCGCTTAGTGATACAGGTAATTCTGTTTACCTGCAAAAAAGAAAAGAAAGTACTAAGTTTTCATCAGCCTACAGTGTTGGTTTACGTTACACAAAGGTATTTAACAATGGCATGAGTATACGAACAGGAATAAACTACAGCCAGATAAATGAAAAATTTACGTTTGTGCAGGGCAACCTGGTACAGATAACATATATTATTGATGCCAATGGCGATACCACGGGAAGTTACATAACTACCGGTACCAGATATAAAACTACCTACAATAAATTCAAGACAGTTGATGTGCCTTTACTAGTTGGCTACGAGATGGGTAATGGAAAATTTCATGCAAACATAAATGCCGGAATTATTATAAATGTATACAGCTGGCAAAAAGGCGATGTACTGGATGCCTCCTATAAACCGGTAAGCATTACCACCGGTAAAACAAATTCTCCTTACCAGTTTAAAACAAATATTGGTATGGGTTTTATGGCAGGCGCATCTTTGTATTATAAATTGAACGAAAAAATTCATGTACTGGCAGAACCTTATTTCCGTTACAGCCTTGCACCAATGAGCAAAGAAAATTTAACATTTAAACAAAAGTATAATACCACTGGTTTACGGTTAGGTTTACGGATTGACTTGCATTAACAGGCAGCACAAATAAAACTCAAAGCATCTTATTAGTACTAACCACAATTAAAAAAAATGAACAAAAAAATAGTTACTAAATTTTTAATCGCCGGGGCATTATTTTTAAATGCCTGCCAAAAAAATTCAGATGTTTTTGTGCCGGATGCAGGCCAGTTGAATGCAGCCGATACCGCATGGGTTAATTCAATAACTGCTGCAATGCCGGTATCTGCTTTACAAACCACTTTACTATTGGAGCCGGTAAAAGATAGTTTTGAAGTAACTAATACTGCTTCAACCCTTGTAACCTCAAACGGCATACAATGTACCTTTCCCCCCAATTGCTTTGTAAGCAGTACAGGGCAGGCCATAACAGGTAAAGTTTTTGTGGAATTGTTGCTTATAAAAAAGAAAGGTGATATGGTGCTGATGAATAAACCTACTTCTTCTTACGGAAGATTACTTGTAAGTGGGGGTGAAATTTTTATCCGCTTAAAAAAAGATGGCAAGGACATACAACTGGCGCCCAATGTAAAAATTTATATCCGCTATGCAGATGCACCTACCAATACTTTAATGAAATTATTTTGGGGGGACGAATCCAACCCTGCTCAATTTAACTGGATACCCAATACAAATTCAACAGATACTATTGGCGTAGGCCCACAGGTATATGAAATAGCCACCAGCCACCTGCGTTGGATTAATTGCGATTATTTTTATGATACCACCGGTATTAACCGTTCCGCTGTAAGTGCACAGCTTCCGTCTAATTATACCAATGCCAATACTACCGCTTTTTTAGTTTTTAAAGATTTTCGTTCAGTATTGGGCATGTATGGTGATGTGCCTGAAAAAAGATTCGTCACCGGTAAAGTACCCAGTGGTAAAGTGGCAACAGTAATAGCTATTTCCAAACAAGGCAATGATTATTTTTTAGGAAAAGAAACCATAACAACCGGTATTAATATTACGGTTAATAATAATCAAAAGGTTTTATTAACCCCTGTAAAAACTTCTTTAGCTGATATAAAATTATTTTTGAGTACATTATAAACTCTATTGAAACAACACAAAAGTGTCCCGAATTAACAGGGACACTTTTTTATATAATTATGGTCAGTAATTTAGTTCACCAATGTTCCTACTTTTTCGCCATTAACCACTTTTAAAAGATTCCCGGGTTTGTTCATGTCAAAAACAATGATGGGTAATTTATTTTCCATGCAAAGCGTAAAGGCAGTCATGTCCATTACCTTCAGGCCTTTTTGAATACAGTCAGTAAAAGAAATGGTTTCGTATTTTGTTGCTTCAGGATCTTTTTCCGGGTCAGCGGAATATATGCCATCAACCCTTGTTCCCTTTAAAATAACATCTGCTTTAATTTCAATAGCCCTTAAAGAGCCTGCAGTATCTGTTGTAAAATATGGATTGCCTGTACCTGCGCCAAAAATTACAACACGGCCTTTTTCTAAATGGCGCATGGCCCGCCGGCGTATATATGGTTCAGCAATCTGCTCCATTTTTATTGCACTCTGCAACCGGGTATAAACTCCTGCTTTTTCTAGTCCGGCCTGCAATGCCATACCATTTATTACTGTGGCCAGCATACCCATATAATCTCCATGAGCTCTTTCAATACCCGTCTCCGCTTCATTCATTCCACGATAAATATTTCCGCCGCCAATTACAATGGCTACTTCTGCACCCGCTGCAATAATCTCTTTTACATCTTTAGCATATTGAGCAATAATACTTATATCTAATGGTTCGTAACTATCATTACTTTTACCCATTAAGGCTTCACCGGAAAGTTTTAGCAGAATACGTTTATACTTTAAAGCCATTGATAAAAATTTTTGCGAAGATATATTTTTATGGCTGTTTAGCCATTCTTATTTCAATAACAAAAAAAATACCCTGTTTTTATTCAATACTTTTCAGGATAAGTAAAAAACCTATATCCATTTTAACAATCATAGGGTTTTTTATATCGTTTAAAATCCAAAGTTGCCTGCTGCCATCAGCATTTTTAACATGAAGGGTGTTTACATATTTTTCGCTTCCATTAATCAGTATTTTATTTTCAAATGGAGCTTCGTCTCTTTCGTTTGGCTTATCAGATACAACAGTAAATACTTCTTCGCCATTACCCACATCCATTTTACTGTTACCGCTTGTTTGTAACTGGCTAAAAACTGCCTGGCTAACCCAAACAGTTGTTTTATCGGTTAGTGTTGCATTTTTTAAATCCGGTCCAAAATAATTGTTTTGTGCAATGGCCTTTTCCATAGCCTCTTTGGTAATTTTAATATGGCCATCCATATCAGTGCCATTTGTCATCAGCCAGTCAAACTCTAAACCGCCCTCTTCATTTTCTTTAGTATTTGAAATTCTGAAATTATATTTTTCACCGCTTGAATTTACTCCCCAGGTGGCAATTTTTATATCCTTAAGGGATGGTGCAGCAAAATAACCAGGGCATTTATAACGAAATCTCATAAACTCATAGGAAATGTCTTTTGCGATTAACAATTCAGCTTCAGCGCAGGCTTCTGTGGCCCTGCCCCAAGCTGCATAAGCAGTTACTTTAAGAGATTGGTATTGCAAATCATTGGGAAACAATCCCATTAACTCATCATATTTTTCAATGGCCTTATCATAAGATTCATTTAAGCGGTAAATGGTAGAGTAGGTAAAAATAATTTCTTTATCCTTTGGATACTGTACATATAAATCATTTATAAGCTGCAATGCTTTTTCAAATTGTTTATTAAAAGCCAGTTCTTTTGGATAAAACTGCCCCAATGCTTTTTTCTCAGATTCATCTCTGCAAAAACCAAACATTTTCTGCATGTAGGGCAATGCTTTTTCGTGATCGCCCCTGTCAGAATAAACACCTCCTTTTAAAAAAAAACCAAAAGGTCCGTAGGGGGCCATTTTTATAGATTCGTCTGCACACACTATTCCTGAGGTTAAAATATCATTTTCCGGAACAGAAAAACCGATGAATGCAATATATTTTGCAGCAGTATCATTATTGGTATAAAATTTTCTAAGTAAATTAAATCCCGGCTGGTATTGTTTTAAAGAAACATAGCTCACTGCTTTTTGAACAGTAACCCCGGTATCTTTTGGAAATTTAAGCAGGTATTGGGTTGCTTTTTTAATTACTTCAGCGTGCTTTTCATTACGATAAAGACCACGAATCTCTTCTTTCAATTTTTCATAATCAATTATTTTAACAGGCGCAGGTTTTACAGTTTTAGTTTTTGCCGGTTGTGCAATAGTTACTGTACAAAAAACCAGCAAACATATGGAAGTAATTAATTTTAATTTTCTACTCATTCAATGTTTATTTATATGTAAATATGAAATATTTATTTTTAATTATTTATACCCGGTAGCAGGTATTTTATTTTTTTTTCACTGCTTTTATAGAATACATCATTGGAAATTTATTGCCCATTCCCTTAAACCGCCACATATTATCTTCGCCCTGTTCCATATTAGCAAAGCAGTTGTAGGGAGAATAGGAATATTCATGCAAAAACTCAATCTCCAACCCCTCAGCTATTAATACTTCAAATATTTCTGAAAATGGATGATTCCACCCATACTCGGTATATGCTATAGCAGCATTTCTGTCGGTATAACTACCCTGCTGCTGAGTAATAATTACTTTATCATTAAAATAACTGTAGGTTAGTTTTTCCATGGCATCATCCAGCATCCATAAAGTGGGGTGAAAATCGGCAATATAAAAAAAGCCATCTGGTTTTATTTTTTCAGCAATCATTTTTGCCCAGGGTTTCAAATCGGGCAGCCAGCCAATGGTTCCGTAAGAGGTGAAAATAATGTCAAATTGCTCCTTTACGTATTGGGCAGTATCATATACATTAGCACAAACAAAAGTTGCATTTAACTTTAACTCATCATTTATTTCTTTGGCAAGTTTAATGGCTTCATCACTGATATCAACCCCTGTTACAATAGCTCCTTCTCTTGCCCAACTCAATGTATCCAGTCCAAAATGGCATTGAAGATGCAAAAGTGATCTGTATTTAACATCCCCTGCTTCTTCCAGTTCAATGCTGTTTAAAGTGGTTTTTCCTTTTTTAAATTCTTCCAAATTATAAAAAGCCGATGTTTTATGAACAGCAGTTCTTTTATTCCAGCCGTCTTTATTAGCATCAAAATATTTTTGATATTCGTTTGACATAATACAAATGTATTAATTACAATTTAAAGAGTCTGTATACTATTTCATCTTAAACTATCTTTGCAGCTCCTTAAATTTTAATGATGACTGAGGCATTACAGCAACTGGGTAAACAATTAGATGGTAATTTATTTTTTGATACTACCATGCGTACTTTGTATGCAACCGATGCCAGCGCTTACAGGGAAATGCCTATGGCGGTTGCCATTCCAGAAACCACCGATGATATAAAAAAATTAATTTCGTTTGCACTTAAAAATAAAACTTCACTTATCCCACGGACAGCAGGTACATCCTTAGCCGGACAGGTTGTTGGTAATGGTATTGTGGTGGATGTATCAAAATATTTTACCAAGATAATAGAATTAAATACGGCAGAAAATTGGGTGAGGGTACAACCCGGAGTAATAAGGGATGAGCTGAACATGTTTTTAAAAAACCATGGCTTATTTTTTGGGCCAGAAACTTCTACTGCTAACCGTGCCATGATTGGTGGAATGGTAGGTAATAATTCCTGCGGTTCAAATTCTATTGTTTATAAAAGTGCAAGAGAACATTTATTGGAAGTAAAAGCATTGTTAAGTGATGGCAGCGAAGCAGAATTTAAATCCTTAAGCCTTGATGAATTTCATAACAAATGCGAAGGCGGTACTTTAGAGGCATCTATTTATAAAACAGTAAGAGGTTTATTAAGTAATTACGATAACCAGGCAGAAATAAAAAAAGAATTTCCTAAAAAAACGGTGGAGAGAAGAAATACCGGTTATGCTGTGGATATTTTAATAGATGCAGCTCCCTTTACAGCTGGCGGCGAAGATTTTAATTTTTGTAAACTCATTGCAGGCTCCGAAGGCACTTTAGCTTTTCTTACAGAAATAAAATTAAATGTAGTGCCGCTGCCGCCAAAAGAAACTGGTTTGCTTTGTGTGCATTTTAATTCTATTGATGATAGTTTACGGGCTAATTTAATTGCATTAAAATATAAACCCAGCGCCAGCGAATTAATTGATCATTATATTTTAGAATGTACAAAAGATAATATTGAACAAAGCAAGAACCGGTTTTTTGTACAGGGCGATCCCGGCGCTATTTTAGTAATTGAATTTTGTAGGGAAAACAGGGAAGAAATTATTGCTATTGCAAAACAGGTGGAAAAAGATATGCGTTCAGTTAACTTAGGTTATCATTTTCCTTTACTATTTGGAGCTGACAGTAAAAAGATATGGACACTACGCAAAGCAGGTTTAGGTTTGTTGAGTAATTTACCCGGCGATGAAAAAGCAGTACCCGTAATTGAAGACACGGCTGTAGATGTAAATGACCTGCCGGCATATATCCGTGATTTTAATGAGATACTCAAGAAACATAATTTATACTCGGTGCATTATGCACATGCTGGCAGTGGCGAAATTCATTTGCGCCCTATCATTAACTTAAAAACTATAGAAGGCAACCAGTTATTCAGAACTATTGCAGAAGAAATTGCAACACTGGTAAAAAAATATAATGGTTCATTAAGTGGCGAGCATGGTGATGGCAGATTGCGTGGTGAATTTATTAAACAAATGGTGGGAGAAAAAAATTACACACTTTTAAAAGAAATAAAAAAAGCCTGGGACCCTAATAACATTTTCAATCCAAATAAAATAGTGGATACGCCAAGCATGAATACCATGCTGAGGTATATTCCCGGGCAAAAAATACCGGAGTTTAAAACTCACTTTCGTTTTAATAACCAAAACGTATTACAACACGCCGAGCAATGCAATGGCAGTGGCGATTGCAGAAAGACGGCTTTAAGTGGTGGTACGATGTGCCCTTCTTTTATGGCAACAAAAAATGAAAAAGATACTACTAGGGCAAGGGCAAATATTTTACGGGAGTTTTTAACCAATAGTGATAAGCTCAACCGTTTTGATCATAAAGAAATTTATGAAGTGATGGATCTGTGCTTAAGCTGTAAAGGTTGTAAAAGTGAATGCCCCAGCAATGTAGATGTGGCAAAGTTAAAAGCAGAGTTTTTACAACATTACTACGATGCCAATGGTGTGCCTTTCAGAAGTAAGTTGATTGCCAACTTTACATCATCAGCTAAATTGGGTGCTATTGTTCCGGGTTTATACAATTTTGCCGTTTCCAATAAATTAATTGGTGGGGCAATAAAAAAATTATCGGGCTTTTCTTTAAAGAGAAGTTTGCCAACCATGCACAAGACCACTTTGCTTCATTGGTTTAAAAGTTATCGCAAGAAGCAGAGTGCTGCTAAATCCCCCCTTCGGGGGGTGGGGGGGGCTTTGTTTTTCTTTTGCGATGAGTTTACCAACTATAACGATACTGAAATTGGTATTAAGGCAATTCAGTTATTAGAAAAATTAGGTTACGAAGTAATTATTCCCACACATTTAGAAAGTAGCCGTACCTGGTTAAGTAAAGGTTTAGTACGCAAAGCAAAAGAAATTATTAATAAGAATATTGAATTGCTGCATGATATTGTTACTGATGAAACACCAATGATTGGCATTGAGCCTTCGGCTATTTTAACTTTTAGAGATGAGTATATTGATTTGGCAACAGACGAAAATTTAGTTAAAGCAAAAGCGTTAAGCAAAAACGTTTTTTATATTGATGAATTTATTGCCCGTGAATTTGCAGCCGGCAAAATTGATGCTGCTTTATTTTCATCTGCAACAAAAAAAATAAAACTGCATGGGCATTGCCAGCAAAAAGCTTTGAGTGCCTTAAGTGATACTGCTGCTATTTTATCTATACCAAAAAACTATTCAGTTGAAACCATACCCAGCGGTTGTTGCGGTATGGCCGGTAGTTTTGGTTACGAAAAAGAACATTATGATTTAAGTATGCAAATAGGCGAACTGGTTTTATTCCCGGCGGTACGTAATGAAGATAATGAAACTATTATTGCAGCACCAGGCACAAGCTGCAGGCATCAAATTAAAGATGGTACAAGTGTAAAAGCAAAACATCCGGTAGAAATTTTGTGGGAGGCATTGGTGTAATTTTTTAACCCTTTTTTCTATAAACAAAATGGGCTGTTTTTTAGGCAACCCATTTTTAACTTTAGGAGAGTTTTTTTAAAACTTAAACCCTTTTATCTCATCGTTATCACTTTTTTGAAAAATCATCCTGCCTAATTCATCTAATTTATAATCAGGGGTTTTATCGCCAAGCAACATGCTGGAAATATTTTTACCATCAACTTTATTTACAATAACGGCACCCGAATTTTTAGCTTCGTTATTACCGCCTATTGCAGTTAGCACCGTCATAAAACCATTGGCTTGTATGGTAGCTTTAAAACGTTTGCTGATAGATGCAAAACTACTTGCAGCCGCACCTGCAAAAGCAGCAGCATTGGCCTGTGAATTTTTTATTGCGTTATCTACAGCCGGATCGGTACTTCCATAATATCCTTTTGCATAACTTAATTGTGCACTTTGGGCAGCAGAGCCAGCAGCCATTACAGCCGATGCAAGGCCACCAAGGCCGCTTAATACTTTACCCATTCCGGTACGGCCAGGGGCTTTGTTGTAAGAGTGCCAAACCACTTTTCCATCGTTACTGTACAATGTTGCATTTTGGTCGGATGTTAGCAGTACACCATTATCCCTTACTTCCAAAGATGTAGGGTCTTCTTTACCATTAAAATCAACACCAGTTACCCATTCATTTATATCACCAGTTGTAAAATCAACTTTATAAATTTTTTCGTTGGCATATACATAGCCTGTTTTATTGCTGGCATTATCGCCTACACAATTTTTTACTTTAAACCCTTTTTTCCAGTTTCTATCACCTGTTTCTAAATCTAAAATATTTATTTCGTCGGATGTGCGGTAGTATAATCCCTGTGGCACTACTTGTAAATCCCTTATCTCGCCTTTAATTGATAAAGGTTTTTTTGTTAATGATTTTCCTGCATCAAGATCTATAATGCTGATATAATTATCGTCGCCATCTGTTTGGGTAGCCAAAATCAATTTATTGCCCACCATTTTGTATGCACTCACGTCACCTTTTAAATCAATTTCATCGCCCCATTTGTTATCGCCAGTTTCGGGGTCGATACATAATATAGATGCCCTGCTTTTACCAGATGCCGATTTGCGTTTTAATTTTCCAATTAATCCGCCTCCGCTACCACCTTGTTTTGTTTGGTCGCTTTGTGTTTTTTCGGTTGTGGTAACTAACATGCCGTGTGTATCGTATAAAATGTATGCAACGGGTGATTGTAATTCTACTTCTTTTGTTACCGGCTTACCGTCGGCGTTATTGTAAGCTAGCAATACATCTTGGTTCCAGAAATATACTTTGTCTTTATTATTGTTGCGTAAAAAAAACTGTGCACTGGTTGAGGTGGCGTTGGCACTTAAATCAACACGTTGCTTATTACCACCCATTAATTTTCCAAAACCACCTTGTTTTTTTTCTGCCATGGCTACAACAGGTTTTTCTGTTTTCATATCCACACTCCAAAGTATTTCTCCAGATTGCTGATTAAGTTTATAAATATTCCTTGTGGTGGCTATATAAATTCCATCATTAGTAGCTAATCCGTTGGATGTTATTTCCTCACTGTTTTTTTCAAATAATTTACTTTGTTCCCACACTTTATGCCCATCTTCCAATGAAACCATCATTAATAAAGGTTTGCCTTTTGCTTTTGATAATCCAAAAAATAACATGCTGTTTAGTTCGGCAATATGAATGCGTTTTGTTACCATTATCATATCCAGTTCTTTTGTATCGGCCAGCACTTTTCCGTTTACAATATCAATAATAGTGTATCGGGTACCTGTAGCACTAAATACTTTTTGTTTTACAATGGCTGCATAAGGGGTGCCTTCAATGGGGTCGTAGTTTTCTTCTTTTACATCATCAAGGTTATCTATTTTCCAGGTTTCTTCGCCACTATCGGGATTAAGGCCGTACATAGCATCGCCAGTACATACCACCAGTGTGCCTGCATCGGATATATTGTACCATTTTACATTACCCGGAAATTTTTTTGCCCACTCTTTTGCAGCTTGCTGGGCAAAAATTGTATTAACCATTACCAATGATAATAACAGAAAGAATAATTTTTTCATTTTTTAAAAAGTTTAGGATGTAAATATGCAATCAATTTAAAAACAGTTTAATACCCTGTAGTGGGTATTTTAAAAAACATCGTTTGTAATATTTTATAAAATGATAAAATACCCAGAGGAGGGTATTGAAAAAATTATTTTAGGTATTACATTCACACTATTAATAATTAACCTTAAATAAATAGTATGACAAACGTTTCAAAATGGATGAGCTGGGAAGGCGGCATTGATTTAGTAGCCGTAACATCGCCTGATTTACAAATGCCCAATTTAATTGTGCACTTAGGCAGGATGGTTAATACACCTGTTGGCAATGCAGCCAGTGGTATGATACTTTGGCAACCCGACCCCGCTGGAATGCCAGCGGTAATGGGTTTTGTAAGTACCAACGAAACCGTAGGAAAATATTTTGGCCCTAATATTTTTGCTGATACCCCTTTTGAACAGGCCCCAGTTTTAAATGCAACAATTGATATTACTATAACTGCTGATAAAGCTGTAAGTAAATGTGTTGTTGGCGGCTACAGCTTTGAGGTAGAGATGAGTGATTTTACTGCACCTTATTTAATTAACAGGCAGCCATCTGCTATGCCACCCTTTTACCAGCAGGGTGTGGAAATACATGCAAGAAAAGTTAGCATAAAAATAAATGGAGAAGCAATAAATATTATTGTGCCGCCTGTTGGTATTACCGGCGGGCCAGCAAGTGTGGTAAGCCCCAATGGGGTTTATGCAAGATGATCTTTAACCATTAAACCAAAAAGCGTTTCGGGTAATTACCGGAACGCTTTTAAATTTTGTAAAAAATCTTGTGTGCAGCCAAATCATTTTTCTTAAACCATAAAAACATGTAGCTAACAATAAAAAAAGCGAAGCAGTTACGCTTCGCCTTTATAATTATTTAGCTGGATAAATTATCCTAATGCCACCCTCTTAAATTCTAATAATTTTAAATCGGCATCCACGCTCTTTAAATAATCGGCAACACTTTTGCCATTGTCTTTTACAAAAGGCTGGTGCAATAAAGTATTATCTTTTAAAAATTTATTTACTTTACCCACTGCAATTTTTTCGGCCATTTCTGCAGGCTTGCCTTCGGCTTTAATTTGCTCAACAGCAATTTCTCTTTCACGGGCAATAGTTTCGGCAGGTATTGATGTTTCGTCAATTGCTAAAGGGTTCATTGCAGCAATTTGCATGGCAATATCTTTTCCGGCTTCAATCGCTACTTTATTAAAAGCTGCTAATACACCCATGCGGTTAGCACCGTGTATATAAGAAGCAACATACTCAGCATTAACCCTTTCAAAACGGGTGATAGCAATTTTTTCGCCAATAGCAGCTAATTTATCATTAACCATATCAGCTACTGTTTGGTTGCCAATTGCTACAGCATTTAATTCCTCCACTGTATTTACATTGCTGCTAATAGCCGCATCTGCAATTGCTTTTACAAAAGCCACAAAATCTGCATTAAGGCTAACAAAATCTGTTTCGGCACTTACGCATAAAACAATACCGCTTCTATTATCTGCAGTTGTTTGTGCAATTACCACACCTTCTTTTGCTTCACGGTCGCTGCGTTTAGCCGCAACCTTTTGGCCTTGCTTACGCAACCAGTCAATAGCCCCTTCAAAATCGCCGTTGCTTTCTGTTAATGCTTTACGGCAGTCTAACATACCGGCTCCGGTAGTTTGACGTAGTTTATTAATGTCTGCTGCTGTTATAGTAACACTCATTGTAATTAATAATTAAAAATTAATAATGGATAATGTTTTAAATTAAAAAGTACATTTTATTAATGAAACTTTATAAAGTTCAACCATCATCTTCGCTAAAATCTCCGTTATGGTTCCCCTTTAGGGGCGGAGGGGCTTTGTTTTATCTTCCACCACCACCAGTTGCCGGTCTTCTACCACCCTGGCCCGGGCCTGCAACCCTGCGTTTTGGCTGGCCACCGGGTCCACCAGGGCCTCTTCCACCACCACGTTTATTTCTGTCATCGCCGCCATCAGCTTTGTTTTCAAATCTTGCCGCTTTTGCTTCGGCCGATTCTTCAACTTCGTTAACGTCTTCGCTATCTTTATCTGTCTGGCGCTCCTGCAAACCTTCTGCAATAGCCGCAGTTAAATAATTAACAATAATAGAAATTGATTTTGTAGCATCGTCATTTGCAGGGATGGCAAAGTCAACTTTATTAGGATCGCAATTGGTATCTACCATACCAAAAGTGCTGATGCCTAATTTTTTTGCTTCGGCCATTGCAATATGCTCATGCCCTATATCTACCAAAAATAAAGCAGAGGGTACGCGGCTTATTGCGGCAATACCACCTAAAACTTTTTCCAGTTTTTCTTTATCACGGCTAAGTGTAAGGCGTTCTTTTTTTGTAAGGTTTTCTGCACTGCCATCGTTAAGCATTTTTTCGATGCTCTGCATTTTTTTAACACTTTTGCGTATAGTATTAAAATTGGTAAGCATACCACCCAACCAACGTTCGGTAACATAAGGCATGTTTACTTTTCTTGCACATTCGCTAACAATTTCTTTAGCTTGCTTTTTAGTAGCCACAAACATTATTTTTTTACCGCTACGTGCAATTGCTTTTAAAGCAGCAGCACATTCCTGTAAACCCTCAACAGTTTTGTTAAGATCAATAATATGGATACCTTTTTTTTCGGCAAAAATGTAAGGCAACATTTTGGGGTTCCATTTCTTTTTTAAATGACCAAAATGCACACCTGCTTCAAGAAGTTGCTGTTGTAATGATGTATTTTCCATCTTTATAAATTGATAATTGATGATTAATAATTAATAATGTTTTAAATTTTATCGAGCCTTTTATCTCACATTAAAAAAATAATAAAACATAATCTTCAGTTCCATCTACTCCATTTCCCCCTTTAGGGGATAGGGGTTTAACGCTTGCTGAACTGGAAGCTCCTTCTTGCTTTTTTGCGACCTGGTTTTTTACGCTCAACCGAACGGGGGTCACGCTTTAGCAAACCTGCTGCTTTAAGTGCTGGCCTGTAATCTGCACTTACTTCCAGCAATGCACGGGAAATACCCAGCTTTGCAGCTTCTGCCTGGCCTTTAACACCACCGCCGGTAGCATTAATTACCACATCAAATTTATCAGCTGCTTCAACTGTTTTAAAAGGCGCTTCTACCTGGTTTTGTAAATACACCAGTGGGAAGTAAACTTTATAGTCTTTACCGTTAACTGTAATTTTGCCTTCTCCTTTACTAAGGAAAACACGGGTTACAGCTTCTTTTCTGCGGCCGACTGCGTTTTTTTGCTTTTCCATTTTAATATAATTTCAATAATCCCCCTTTAGGGGATAGGGGTTTAAAATTTTAATTCTTTTGGTTGTTGTGCGCCATGTGGATGTGCTGCACCCTGATACACAAATAATTTTTTGTACAACTGGCGGCCTAAACGGTTTTTAGGCAACATGCCTTTTACTGCCCTTTCAATAAGCACTTCGGGCCTGCGTTTTTGCAGGTCTTTTGCAACTTCTTCTTTACGTCCGCCGGGGTAACCGGTATAGTGGTCGTATAGTTTTTCATCCATTTTGTTACCGGTCATTTTTACTTTTTCGCAGTTGGTAACAATAATAAAATCGCCACAATCAACGTGTGGGGTAAAGTAGGCTTTGTTTTTGCCCCTAAGTACGGCTGC
>JAYSTT010000202.1:0-1565 GCA_043719495.1 Ferruginibacter sp.
GAACTAACTTCCGGATCGAACCCGGTGTATTTGGTTATTGTAAACAGATTTCTGCCACTTAACACCAACTGAAGTTTTGTAAATAGCCGTTGCTTAAACAGTTTGGCAAAATCAATTCCGATATTTGCATTACGCAAACGGGCAAAAGATGCATTTTCATAAAAATAATCCTTTGTATTGTTCCTTGCACCATTTCGGCTGCCAAACTTGTCGGCGTAGGCACTTCTGTAAAAAGCCGTATATGCACCAGTTACTCCATTAATAGTTACAGGTTTATCATAATCGCTATGAATACCATCTCTGTACATCCACTCCTTGGTTTGATTATACAAATGGCTGCCATATATCCAGTCTAACTGAAATCCAATAGTTAAAAAGTCTTTGTAGGTAAAAGAGTTTATAAAAGATGCATTAAACTTAGGATTGGGATCGCCAAAAGCAAAATTTTCGTTTGTAAACATAATGCCTTTATAAAGCGTATCCACTAAATAACCATCCACCATTTGGTATTTTCCATAATCGGCTTTTGGTATATAGGGAGTACCATCCATCTTCAATTCTTCTACACTTCTAAGGGCTTTTGAACCAAATATCTGCCCTATTTTTGTTCCTTCCTGAAGAACCAATCCGGTGCTTCCTCCACCAAAAGTAATTGTAATAGGTGGACCAAAAATTTTGGTAACCATACTTGTTTGATGAGACCAGTTTGTGGTAAAATCCCATTGCAATTTCTTGCCTGTATAAACAGCAGTGTTTAATGAAAATTGTACCCCATTAGAGGCTAATGAAAGCGCATTATCCTTAATGGAAGAACCGCCGGTTGATGGGGCTATTGGGAAATTATAAATTACTCCATCGCTTTTTCTGTCCCAATACACAGCAGTAAAATTAAGGCCACTAAACCACTTTGCTTTTCTTAAATTAAGCGTAATATCAGTTCCTATTTCAAGTTCCTTAGAAACTTCTACATTTAAATCTTTTTTGCGCAAAACACTGGGAGCAATATAGGTTAATCCGTCTCCAAGGTTTTTTGTAGAAGGTGCCGGGTACCTGTCAAAAGCAAGGGGTTGAATACCAGCTTCTCCATAAGCGGCCCTCAGTTTCCATTCTGATATTAATTTTGCAAACCCCATGTTTTTCCAAAAGCCAAAACTTGAAGGGCGTATATAAACATCGGCCCTGGGAAAAGTTTGTGGCTTTGACCCTGCACCAAATGCCGATGAATAATCGGTTCTAAACCCTCCTGAAAACCCGCCATAATCACCAAAATCGAATTTTTGATTTACCAGATAACCATAAGTTACAAAAGGAGTTATCCTTTCAAATGCGACAGCCTGTTTTTTTGTTTGAGCCATATTAAAAATCAGGTTATCTGCTGATACCCTAAGGCCATACGTTGTATTTTCGTACAGGTTATTTTTCCGGTAATCATAAGAAACCTGTGTACTTGAATAAAGCGGAAATTTCAGCTTTAATTCTTTTTCAAAATCAACTTTTACATACGCTGTTGCAATAAAATTCTGAAACAGGTTGGTTGTAGTAAATTTATTAATTTCTCCTTCATT
>JAYSTT010000203.1:0-3828 GCA_043719495.1 Ferruginibacter sp.
ATTTACGGCGTAACATTTCCCAATCAAAAAGAATTAGACGAATACCTTGCTTTATTAGAGGAAGCCAAAAAGCGTGACCACCGTAAATTAGGTAAAGAGTTAAGCATTTTTACCTTCGACGATAATGTAGGCCCGGGCTTACCCCTGTGGATGCCCAACGGCACTATTATTATCGAAGAGCTGGAAAAACTGGCTAAAGAAACTGAAAAAGCTGCTGGATACAAAAGAGTGGTTACCCCCAATATTGCAAAAGAGAGCATGTATATTACCAGCGGGCATTTACCTTATTATGCCGATAGTATGTTTCCGCCAATGGAAATGGATGGCGAAAAATATTATTTAAAACCCATGAACTGCCCCCATCATCATAAAATATTTGATGCAGAGCAAAAAAGTTATAAAGACCTTCCTTATCGTATTGCAGAATATGGCACCTGCTACCGTTACGAACAAAGCGGCGAATTATTTGGCCTTATGAGGGTGCGTTGCCTGCACATGAATGATGCACATATTTATTGCAGTAAAGAGCAATTTGCCCAGGAATTTATGGCTGTAAACGAAATGTATATTAAATACTTTAAAATATTTGGTGTAGATAAATATGTAATGCGGCTTAGCCTGCACAGCCCCGAAAAGCTTGGGCAAAAATATGTAAACGAACCAGCACTTTGGAAGGAAACAGAGGATATGGTACGCAAGGTTTTAATAGAAACCAATACTCCTTTTGTAGAAGTGCAGGACGAAGCAGCATTTTATGGCCCCAAGATTGACGTACAAATTTGGAGTACCATTGGCAAGGAATTTACACTGGCTACCAACCAGGTAGATTTTGCACAGGGCCGCAGTTTTAAATTAAGTTTTACCAATAAAGACAATCAACCAGAGGTTCCTTTAATTATTCACCGGGCTCCACTGGGTACGCATGAAAGATTTATAGGGTTTTTGCTGGAACATTATGCCGGAAAATTCCCCACATGGCTGGCACCATTGCAGGTTAAAATTTTGCCCATTAGCGATAAATTTATGGATTATGCAAATACTATTTTGCAAAAGCTGAAAAATGCTGATATTCGTGTGGAAATTGATGACCGTAATGAGAAGGTAGGTAAAAAGATAAGGGATACCGAATTGGCAAGGGTACCTTATATGCTGGTGATTGGAGAAAAAGAAATGAAAGAAGGCAAAGCATCAATCAGAAGGCAGG
This sequence comes from Ferruginibacter sp., assembly GCA_043719495.1. GTDB lineage: Bacteria > Bacteroidota > Bacteroidia > Chitinophagales > Chitinophagaceae > Ferruginibacter. The sequence continues at coordinate 1,205 of JAYSTT010000203.1, forward strand.
GAGTAGGAGATTTAGGCGCAAAGGATTTGGATGGATTTATTGCAAAAATTTTGATTGAAATAAAAGAACGAAAAAAAGATTAAGAATTTAGCTAAGCCAAAAAATAAGTAAAGAAGATAAAAAAATATTTTAAACTCTTTTTCTCTTTTAATCTCTTAGCAAAAAACAACACAAACAACATTGTAAACTAAAAATTGTAAATGGCATTTCCACCACGGCCGCCCAGAGGAGCGTTTAATCCCCGTTTTAAAAAAGAACAACAGCAGGAACATCGTACCAACCACATGATAAAAGTACCCGAGGTACGTTTAGTGGGTGAAAATATTGAACCTGGCATTTATGCAACTGCAGACGCTGCAAAACTTGCAAAAGAACAAGAACTGGATTTAGTAGAAATTTCTCCGGGGGCAAATCCGCCGGTATGTAAAATTATTGATTACAATAAATTTTTGTACGAAGAGAAAAAGAAAAAGAAAGAGCAGAAAGCGAAAAGTAAAACCAGTGAGGTTAAAGAAATCCGTTTTACTCCCAACACAGATGATCATGATTTTGACTTTAAGGTAAAGCATGCCGAAAAATTTTTAACCGATGGTAATAAAGTAAAGGCCCACGTGCAATTTAAAGGCCGTGCCATTATGTTTAAAGAGCGGGGCGAATTGCTGTTGTTGAAGTTTGCGGATAGTTTAAAAGATGTAGGAGCATTAGAAGGGTTACCAAAAATGGAAGGCAAAAGAATGCTGGTTATGTTTGCACCCAGGGCCGCACAAAAGAAAAAATCGGGATCGGAATTAGGTAAACTGCACAAAGAAGAAAAGCCTGCGCCAGTTACAGACACCCCTGCAGCAGACAGTACAAATTAAAAAGAAAGGATTAATTTAATCTTTATGTTTATAAAGTAATACAATATTGGGAAGCTACTGCTTCCCTTTTTTAATGTTGCAAACTATAATTTTATTATAGAAAAAACCAATTGAATCCGGTTAAGAATTAGTCAATGACAATTATATAATTATTAAATAAAAGTGGATATTAGTTTAAATAAATACATCAGTGAAACGGGTTTTTGCAGCCGCAGAGAAGCTGATAAATATATTGAACAATGCCGGGTAACAATAAATGGGATAGAAGCCACAAAAGGAAACAGGGTAAAAGAGCGTGATGTTGTTTTGGTAGATGGAGAACCAATTAAAAAAAAGAAAAATGCTGCTGTTTATATTTTATTAAACAAACCTAAAGGCATTACCTGTACTACTGATTTAAAAGACAAAACCAATATTATTGATTTTATAAATTTTAAAAGCCGCATTTTTCCTATTGGCAGGTTAGATAAACGTAGCGAAGGTTTAATTTTTTTAACCAATGATGGGGATATTGTAAATAAAATTTTACGTGCCGGTAACAAACATGAAAAAGAATATTTTGTTGCTGTTGATAAACCCATCAATATAGATTTTATAAATAAAATGCGGAATGGTGTACGCATTGGCGGCATAGTAACACAAAAATGTTTTGTAAAGCAAGAAGGCGACAACCGGTTTAGGATAATACTTACACAGGGACTTAACAGGCAAATACGCCGTATGTGTGAAGTACTGGGTTATAATGTAGAATCATTAAAGCGGATACGAATTATGAATATTACTTTATCTGGTTTACAACCCGGCAAATGGCGGTACTTTACTTCCGCAGAAATTATAGTTGTTAATGGCATGGTTGCCAACTCCAGTAAAACGGTGGAGGGAAATGAGGGGATGGACGAATGAAATGAATAGATAAAAATTATTAAAAATAAATTGCAGAATTAGTACTTCCTTTAAAATTTGTAACTTTTCAATAATAATTTTACACAATGTTCGATAAAATCATTACTTACTTTTCTACGTTGGAGCAAAGGCCGGTGGAACGGATGGCTTTTATTATTGGCTCCATGCTTATACTCTGGATAATAGAAGGCGCTATACCATTACTTACATTAAAGTATAAAAGAACAAAAATAAAACATGCTGCGGTTAATCTTACTTTTACTTTAATACATCTTATTATTCATACAGGTTTTGGTTTTTTAATTGTTAAGTTATCCGATTGGGCTGCAACAAATCAGTTTGGTTTGGTTTACTGGCTCAACACTTCAACTGTTTTTACCATTATTATTTCGGCACTGGTATTGGATTTGTTTGGTGGGTGGATGAGCCACATGATTGAGCATAAAGTGCCTTTGTTCTGGCGCATGCATATTATCCATCATGCTGATACTAATGTTGATGTTACTTCAGGCCTTCGCCATCATCCGCTTGAAAGTATTTGGAGAGGAATATTTTTTTTAATAGCCATTGTTATTTGTGGGGCACCTATTTATGCAGTAATGATTTATCAAACCGTACTTACCATATTTGTGGCATTTACTCATGCTAATATTTCCTTACCACTTTGGTTAGATAAAGGGATGAGTTATGTGTTGGTTTCGCCTAATATGCATAAAGTACATCACCACTGGAAACAGCCTTATACCGATAGTAATTATGGTGCCGTATTTTCCATCTGGGACCGTTTATTCAGAACATATCTTGAGTTAGATAAATCAAAACTGCGTTATGGGTTAGACAGGTATTACAGCAACGAAAAAG
>JAYSTT010000204.1:0-3818 GCA_043719495.1 Ferruginibacter sp.
TCAGTAGCCACGGGCTTTTCCATAAATATATGCTTACCCTGTTTAACAGCTTCTTCAAAATGAATTGGCCTAAACCCCGGAGGTGTGGTTAGTATTACCACATCGGCTAAAGCAATTGCTTTTAAGTAGCCGTCAAATCCGGTAAATTTTCTTTCTTCCGGAACATCTATTTTATCCTTAAGGTTGCCTTTCGCACCCGACCAGTCACTGATATCATCACTGTTTAATGCAGTATAACAATTATCTAAATTATCCCTAAAAGCATCTGCCATTGCCACCAATTTTACATTTTGCTTACTAAGCAGTGCCTGCATGGCAGCACCGGTACCGCGTCCGCCACAGCCTACTAAAACTACTTTTATAACATCAGCAGCTCCGGAAAAATAATTGGCATTTGATAACAGCGGGGCAGCAATTAATCCACCGGCTAGCAGTGTACCCTGGCGTAAAAATTCCCTTCTGCCCGGGTGAGTTAGTTTGTAAGAATCGTTGTTCATGTTTAATCAGGTTTATTGTTTTAAAATATTGTGTTTCCAAAAATGATTTTTATGATTTCTAAATTTTCTTCTCTCCAAAATTTCTGATTTATTATTTTCCAAGATATTGTTTAAAAAATTCGTTTACTTCCTCTGCACTTGGTTGTACTAACGGGCGGATAATTCTAAATCCCACACTCGACGCATCTGTTAACCACCACTTACTTTTTGGTATCTGGGGATCACGACGGTTCCATAAAGGATCGGATTGAAAACGATTGGCACATCTTAAATCTATTGCTTCATCTAAAAAACTTCCTCCCTTTAATGCTTTGGGATATTTTGCTTTTTCCGGTGCAACAAAAGGATTATCCACTTTATCCGGCATATTCTTCATCCGTTTTTCATCATAATGATCAAGTGTCCATTCCGATACATTACCCAACATATCATAAAGCCCCCATGCATTAGGTAATTTTAAACCAACTTTTTGAAATTTATTATTGCTGTTATTTTTATACCAGCAATAATTATCAAGTTGTTTACCGTCGTTACCAAAATAAAAACGGGTGGCAGTTCCGGCACGGCAGGCATATTCCCACTCGGCTTCGGTTGGCAGGCGATAAAAAATCCCTGTTTTGTTATACATCCACCGGCAATACATTAAGGCAGCATATTGCGATAAACTATTTACAGGATAACCACCTTCTTTGCCCATGCCCAAACTAAAATCTATATATTGCGGACTGGGCCGTGTAACCGCATCAACTTTTGAGTTTTCGCTGGTTGTTTCATCGTTATAAAAAAAATCAAATTCATCTCTCGTAACTTCAAATGCCCCCATCCAAAAAGCTGCAATGGTTACGGTGTGTTGTGGACCTTCGTCCCCATCCCTGTTTTTTTCATCATCGCTGCTGCCCATTAAAAAACTACCGGCTTTTACAGGTACCATTTTATATTGAATTTGCGAACCAGGAATTGCAAAACTGTAGGATGTAAATGTGTTTACAGAATCTTGTGCATTTAATAATTGATGAGAGAAAATGCAAACAAAAATTACAAATATTTTTTTCACCGTTTTTTGTAAATATTTTATTTTTGAAGATAAGGAATAAACTTAAATAAAATCTATAGTTTCTTCTGTTTCCAATACTGTGCAAAACCTTTTGTAGAATGGAAAACAAGTTTGCCTTTAATTATTTCGGCAATCAGCAAGTCTGCATCCAAACTAGCAGCAAGTCTTTTCGCTTTTTTAACCGGTAAAATACTGCAGGCAGTAGCCAGCCAATCTGCAGTTGCGCCATCTGCTGCTATCACCGTCACATTTCTTTGAGAGGTAACACCATAGCCCGTCCGGGGGTCAGTAATATGAGAATATTTTTTTCCCTCGTTTTCAATAAATTGATATACATCACCGGATGTTGCTACGGCCTTGTTTTGTAAAAGAAGGGTTTTTGGTAATAGCTCATCTTTGGTTTCAGGTACATTCACGCCCACATTCCATCCATTAGAACCTGGTGGCCCATAACTCATGGCCATATCCCCTCCGGCATTTACCAATGCATGATTTACCTGTTGGGTATTTAAAAAATTAATTATTTTTTGTGCAATCCATCCTTTTGCAATGCCGCCAACATCCAGTTGCATACCTGATAATGGCAGGGTTATTTTTTTATTGACCGTATCAATAATCAATTTATTAAACCCTGTTAACCCCAAAATGGATTTCACTTTTTCTTTATCAGGAAACAGTTTTGTCTTTCTTACTTTGCGCCACAATTTTACCAGCGGCCCAATGGTAATATCAAAAGCCCCCTTACTTTTCTCAAAAGCATTTTTTGATAACATTATTATTTCAAATAAGCCGGGAGAAACTTTTACACCCCCTGCATCAATCCCGGCAGCAGCATTTAATTTACCCAGCTCACTACTATCTGTATAATCACTAAAAATAAGATTGAATGAATCTACCATTTTAAAACATTGCTTTGCAAGATAAGTAGCCTGCATGCTATCATTTGAATACAAAATAATTGTAAAAGGCGAACCCATTTTAGGTGCAGTAAACGAAAACCTTTGTTGCTGTGCCAGCCCGTTAGTTACGCATCCTAAAAAAACAGCGGCAAAATATATTTTTGTAAACAATATTTATTTTTTAAAATTATTGTTGGTAAATTTAAGGCACAATTAATAACTATGCAAAGAAGAAAATTTATGCAGCAATCAATTTTAACTGCTGGTGCATTATTTACAACTGCCACAGGCGCATTTGCAAAAAAAGAAAATGACAATAAAATATTGGATGAAAAAACCTTTCATCTAAACTATGCTGTTCATGATGGGATGTTTAAAAATAATGCCGGCGATGATTTTATTGAACAGATAAAATTTGCACACAGTGCAGGTTTTAGAGCCATAGAAGATAATGGAATGATGGGCAGGCCTGCAGATCAACAGAAAAAAATAGGTGACACATTGGCCAGGCTGGGAATGAATATGGGGGTTTTTGTTATTACTTCCGATAACTGGCATTGGAAAACATCGCTTACAACAGGAAAGCAGGAATGGATAGATAAAATGGTTAAAGATTGTAAGGAAGCCGTGGAAGTTGCCAAACGTTGCAATGCAAAATGGATGACGGTTGTACCGGGCAACTATGAACGCAGCCTGTCGGTAGATTTTCAAACAGCCAATGTGATTAATGCCCTGCGTATAGCATCAGATATTTTAGCACCACAGGGTTTGGTAATGGTACTGGAAGCACTAAGTGATAACCCAGATTTGTTCCTGCGCCATTCCGACCAAACCGCTATGATTTGTAAAGCAGTAAACAGCCCTTCCTGTAAATTTTTATTCGACATGTACCATATGCAGCGCAATGAAGGGAATATTATTAATAATTTAAACAAAACATGGGATGAAATTGGTTACCTGCAAATTGGTGATAACCCGGGCAGAAATGAACCGGGTACAGGCGAAATGAATTATAAAAATATTTTTAAGCATATCTACAATAAAGGTTACAAAGGTATTTTGGGAATGGAACATGGTAATGCAAAACCAGGCAAAGAGGGGGAACAGGCTTTAGTAAAAGCTTACCGTGATGCGGATGATTTTCTGTAATATTTGCATAGAAATTTATTTTATAAAAATATTTAAGTTTTAAAAGCAACATCTACAGCCCAATTTTATCCGTATATTTTTTTGTGATAAAATTATTTTTAAAAACAACCTGTGCCTGTTTACTTTTTTGCTATGGGGTAACAACACAAGCCCAGCTAATAGATAACAGTTCTACCTTAAGAAGTATCAACCACAACAGTTATTTCCGTTTTCATTACG
>JAYSTT010000205.1:0-1555 GCA_043719495.1 Ferruginibacter sp.
TAAACCTGTAACTGCCATTATTTAAAACAGTTTGCATGCTCTTACTAACTTTTATTTCAGCAGGAAACAAAACAAATCTTGGGTCGGGGCACCACCAGCAAATGGGTTCATCTTCGTTGTACCAGGGAAATATGCCGTTTTTATAAGCAAGCAATAACCGCTCAGTGCTTAAGTTGCCACCAATAGCCAGTAATCCTTCACTATTGGCCATCTCAACGGGTGGAAAAATAATTTCATCAGTTAAAATATGCATTTTTAAAAGTAAGGAAAGTTAGGTTACTATTTTTTTGATGCTGCAAGTATATCTTTTACTTCCAGAGTTTGCTTTATATATCCTTTGGTTGCCACGCTTATCATTGCCAGTCCCAACTCTTTTAATGTGCAAATATAGTTGGGTGCAACAAACCTGATGAAAGGTAATAACCAACCGAGATAATGATAGTACTTTAAAGTATTTTTTAAACCCTTAGTGGGTTGTAAAATACCAGGCCGAAAATTGTAAACTTTTTTAAAAGGAAATTTCATCAGATCATTTTCTGTTTTGCCTTTTACCCTTGCCCACATTTGCCTGCCTTTTTCTGTGCTGTCGGTACCGGCACCGGAGATGTAACAAAAGGTCATTTGCGGATTTAGTTTACTCAGTACCTGGGCCACATGCATGGTTAACACATAAGTTTTTTGATAAAACTCCGCCTCCTTCATACCAACAGACGATACGCCCAGGCAAAAAAAGCAGGCATTATAATTACTCAATTGATTCTCTATCGGCGATAAATTAGTGAAATCGGTATGTATAATTTCTTTTAATTTTTCATGGGTGATGCCTGAAGGTTTTCTGTTGATGATCAAAACTTTTTCTACGGTATTGCTTTGTAAAGCTTCGTGCAATACGCCTTCACCCACCATGCCTGTAGCGCCTGTTAGTATAAGTTGTATTCTATCTGAAGGTTGATCTTGCATAATTATTTATGGAGCTGTTTTGCTTTTTAAGCAATGTAATATCAATATGAAAAACAGATTTTAAGATAATATAGATCCAAATAGTTTTGGCTATCATCAGGTTTCATTTTTCTTCAACAGTATCATCTGCCCCAAATGATAAGCATCGTGCTGCAAACAACCCATTATCAGCTGGTAAAAACTTTGCCCTTCTTTTGGGGAGGGTTTATCCAGCTGTTCATCTTTAATGTTATGAATAGCATTACGTAATAAGTGATAAGCTGCTTCAAAATCATGCAGTGTTTGCTTCCAGTTTGGTTCATTCAATTGATCAGGTAATAAAAAATCTTTAAAAGGGGGTGGGTTATTGCTACCTGTTAAGCGGTTTACTACAGTTGTTCTCCAGTAAATAATATGGTTGATTAACTGCCAGATGCTGTTACTTTTTCCGGAAATAGTATACGCTGCTATTCCGGCATCCACAGCATGTAAAGCTTCTTTAAAATTTGTGCCAATCCAGCAATCACCATGCTGCAGGCTTTCAAATAGTTTTACTATGCGGTTAATTTCAATAGCCATATTTTTGTTATTAATAAGGTTATAAGTTGTAAATCAT
>JAYSTT010000206.1:0-1553 GCA_043719495.1 Ferruginibacter sp.
TCCAGATGAATTAAATAACCAAGATATTGAGAAAAACCAATTGCAGCCGATGCCGCAACCAGTGGAGCCTGAATAACTGTTTGCCATACATATAAAAAACTCACCATCCTGCCCATTCCATTTTTACCATAGGCCTCTTTTAAAAAATTATAGCTGCCACCTGCCAGTGGATATGCAGCACCCAGTTCACTCCAAATCATTGCATCAATAAGTGAAAGAATTGCCCCTGCAATCCATGCATATAAAAACATACCACCCAACAGCCCCATAACAATCGGAAGTGTTACAAATGGGCCAATACCCACCATATCAATCATATTTAAAACTGTAGATTGAAAAAGGCCAAGGCTGCGCTGAAGTTTTGGTAACGGCATTTAAGTATTTGAACAGGGAAATTACAATTATCCTATATAATAAAAAAACCGGAACCTCCTTACGGAGGCCCGGCACTAATCAAAAACCATTTACCATTAAACCTTATCCTATGAAAAACCAATTATAAGTCGGCCATCAAAAACAATAGGTTGCATGGATATTAATATTTTACCATCTGGATGTAAATTCTTTCATATAATCGGGGAAGTTTTTATTTTTATAAACACCATCACCAAAAAATTTTAACGGTGCTTCCAGCTCCGAAGGTTTAAGAAAACCAGATAAAGGGGCTGGTTGGTCTTCGGTACCCGTTAGCAAAACTGTAGTTGGATAACCCATACGGCCTGATAAGAGGTAGACCGCAAGATCATTAGATTTGTATGCCGGGTTAAATCCATATTTTTTTGTACCCAATAATACAGAGTCCTGTGATTCTGCATTAAATTTTACAGCATAATAATTCTCATTAATATAAGCAGCCACTTTATCGTTATTGTAAGTTTCTTTATCCATAACCTTACACCAGCCGCACCAACTGGTATATACATCAATTATAATAGGTTTTGGCTGCTTATTAAAAGCAACTGCAAGTTCAGATAAACTCAGCCATTTTACCTTTTCCTTTTTTGGAGGGTTAAAAGAAAATAAAAGGACGGAAATTGAAATTAATATAAAAAAATATTTAACCTTTTGCATCAAATAATTGTTTTGTAGCTTAGATAATATTAAACGTAAATAAATGAATAAAATTGTGGTTGCCATTACGGGGGCAAGTGGTTCAATTTATCCTAAAATATTACTGGATAAATTAATAAGCGCAAAAGAGCAATGGACCAATTTGGCTGTAGTAATGACCGAAAATGCAAAGCAAGTATGGGCAACTGAGTTAGAAAACGAAAACTATAAAAATATACCGGTAAATTTTTACAGCCAGCAGGATTTTAATGCCCCGTTTGCATCAGGATCCGGGCAATTTAATACGATGATAATAATTCCCTGTAGTATGGGTACTTTAGGCAGAATTGCAACAGGAGTTTCCAACGATTTAATTACTAGGGCAGCAGATGTAATTTTAAAGGAAAGGCGAAAATTAATATGTGTGGCAAGAGATATGCCTTACAACCTTATTCATATCCGAAATATGGAAACAGTTACTTTAGCCGGGGGAATTATTTGCC
>JAYSTT010000207.1:0-1551 GCA_043719495.1 Ferruginibacter sp.
GCATCTTTCATCTCTTTTTCCTGTACAGGCATTTCCAATTGGGTAACAGGTTGTTCTTTTGCTGCATTATTACAGGCTGTAAATAAGATAATGCTGAAAATGGTATTGCGTATTTGCTTCATAAAATATATGCTGATGCAAAATTAAGCGGATAGCTGTTAACCTCCTGACATTTTTCTGACAATTAAAATCAAGAGCTCCTTAACTTTGCCGCTTAAAATAAAATTGATGAAAAGATTTGCATTTGCTGTAGCTGTATTAACAGCACTAACTATTATTGTTAGTTCTTACAAAATTAACTCACCTGAAAACAGTAACCCAAAGTCAGCAAACTTAACAGATACTATTCTTTTTCACGGAGAAAAGCATTTTGCCAATATTCAGCAGTTGACTTTTGGCGGTGATAATGCCGAAGCTTATTTTAGTTATGATGGTAAATGGCTGATATTTCAACGTACTATTCCAAAAGAAGGGATTATGTGTGATGAAATGTTTATAGGTAAAGTACCTGCCCGGGATGAAAAATTTGAATACAAGAAAGTAAGTAGTGGTAAAGGAAGAACCACCTGTGGGTTTTTTACCAAAGACGGGAAGCACATTATTTATGCAAGCACACATTTAGGTGCCGATACATGCCCGCCTGTACCCGATAGAAAAAAGTATGGCAATAAATACATCTGGCCTTTATATGATAGTTATGATATTTTTATGGCCGATTTAAATGGAAAAATTATTAAGCAACTTACAAAAAGCAAAGGGTACGATGCAGAAGCAACACTCTCACCAGACGGAAAGAAAATGATTTACACCAGCGACAAAGACGGAGATATTGATTTATATATTATGGATTTAAAAACCAGTAAAGAAAAAAGAGTAACTAATACACTGGGCTATGATGGTGGTGCATGGTTTAGCCCTGATGGTAAAAAAATAATCTGGCGTGCCAGCAGGCCAATTACAGAGGCTGATGTAAAAGAGTACAAAGATTTTTTAGCACAAAATTTAGTAGCTCCCACCAATATGGAAGTGTTTGTTGCTAATGCCGACGGGAGCAACGTAAAGCAGGTTACTAATTTTGGTAATGCTAATTGGGCGCCTAGTTTTATGCATGATGGTAAACGTATAATTTTTGCCAGTAATCACCAGAGTAAAAGGGGTTATCCTTTTAACCTGTTCACCATAAATGAAGACGGCAGCAACCTGGAGAAAATAACTGCTGAAAAAATATTTGATGCTTTTGCTATGTTTTCGCCAGATGGAAAAAAATTGGTGTTCTGTAGTAACCGTAACAACGGAGGTACACGGGATACTAATATTTTTATTGCAGATTGGGTAGAGTAAAAGATAGTTACTCTTCAAATACAATTGTACAGCTAAATGGCTGTATAACTAAAGCTTTAACACTCGTTTTTTTAAAATGATTATTTTGTATAGCTGTTTGCCAGCTGCCCTTATTTAGATAAATTTTTTCTTGAGTATTACTGCCATTAAACCATACCTGAATATTTTTCCAGCTATCATTTACAGCAGCACCGTTTAGCTGGTAGCCAA
>JAYSTT010000208.1:0-3795 GCA_043719495.1 Ferruginibacter sp.
TATTCAGATGCGGATGCATTTTTTATTATGCATGAAAATAAAATTTTTAATTATGCTGAAACAACAAAACCGGTTTTTATTAACAGCGTTGCTGCAACCTTACTGGAATTAAATACACCTGTTAATGTATTACGGATTAATGGGTGGAATGGTTTTTTACAAAGGCCCGTTTGGGAAATTGCCGGAAAAATTGAGGCCAGCAATAAATCGGTTGTTGAAAAAATAAATAAAAAGATACATACGGTTAAAGATGAACCCGGATTTATATCTGCAAAAATCATTTCTATGATAATTAATGAGGCTTATTTTGCACTGGGTGATAATGTAAGCAGCAAAGCAGAAATTGATATTGCTATGAAGTTAGGCACTAACTATCCCTACGGCCCATTTGAATGGGCAGAAAAAATCGGGTTGATTAATATTTACCTTCTTTTAAAAAAATTAAGTTTAATTGACAAACGTTATCAGCCAGCACCCATGTTAATTAATGAAGCAATACCCAATAATTAATGAGCCTTATATTAAACATTGATACAGCAACCGAAACAGCACAATTAAGTGTTGCCAAAGACGGTATTGTACTTGAATCGATAAGTAATGAAACACAAAAAGATCATGCCGCATTTTTGCAAATTGGTATACAACAACTTTTAAAAGATGTTGCTTTACCATTAAAAAGTGTTGATGCTATCGCAGTTGCCGCCGGCCCGGGCTCTTACACTGGCCTAAGGGTTGGCATGGCCAGTGCAAAAGGTTTATGTTATGCATTAAACAAACCGTTGATTACTATAAATACTTTAGAAGTTTTAACCGTTGCTGCCAGGGAAAAAATAAACGACCCACAGCAAATATTATTTTGCCCAATGATTGATGCAAGAAGAATGGAAGTGTTTACTGCAATTTACAATTATGAATTATCTGTCATAATACCCCCTATCGCTATGGTTTTGCAGGAAAATTCTTTCTTAAATCAGCTGGAAAAAGATAAAATTGTATTTTTTGGAAATGGCGCCCCAAAATGGAAAGCTATTTGTCAGCATTCAAATGCTTCATTTATAGCCATTTCAAACTTATACACCGCTATGGCTAACTTATCCTTTACTTATTTTTTAAACCTTCGTTTTGCAAATCTTGCTTATAGTCAACCTTTCTACCTCAAAGAGTTTCAGGATAAAGTATAAAAGATACCATTTAGCTGTAATAGACATTTTTTTCAAAAAAAACCTAAAAATATAGTTGCATAAACAATTAATAGTATATTTGATTGTTCAAATTTTGTTCAAGCATAATAAAAATTAAAGTCTTATGATGGTTGCAACCCAATCAGGGGAGTCTGCTATGGCATCCTCCAAAACCTCAACCGAATCTTCCATTAAAGTGGATTATCATTCCTTAAAAAAAGCAGCGCTTGTTTTAAGGGCTTTAAACCACAAACTTCGCCAGCAATTACTTAAGCTGATTGAAGAGGAGAAAAAAATTACTGTTACCGAAATTTATGTTCGGTTGCGGCTGGAACAATCAGTTGCTTCGCAACATCTGGCTATTTTAAGAAAGGCCGGTATTGTTATTACCCAGCGTGATGGTAAATTTATTTACTATTCAGTAAATTTTAAACGGATTGAAGAAATTGATACTTTTGTTAAACAACTTGTTGGTTAACATTTTTAAAAGTAATAGTTAAGCGTTCCGGTAGTTACCGGAACGCTTTTTTATTTTTATCTTTATACTAAATTTATTCTATGTTTATTAAGCAATTATATACCGGGTGCCTTAGCGAAGCTGCTTACTATATTGAAAGTGAAGGTGAAGTGGCAATCATTGATCCTTTGAGGGATATTGAAGAATATATTACACTGGCTAAAGAAAGAAACGCAGGTATCAAATATATTTTTGAAACACATTTTCATGCCGATTTTGTAAGCGGCCATTTAGATTTAAGCAAACAAACCGGTGCCCCAATTATTTTTGGCCCTGGTGCAAAAACTAATTTTAAAATTCATACTGCTAAAGACGGAGAAATATTTAAACTGGGTAAAATAAGTTTAGAAGTATTGCATACACCCGGACATACTATTGAAAGCAGTTGCTATTTATTACGAAATGAAAATGATACACCTCATGCAATTTTCAGTGGCGATACTTTATTTGTTGGTGATGTGGGCAGGCCGGATTTAAGCAGCGGCGATATGAGCAGTGAAGAATTGGCTGCTATAATGTATGATACTATTCAAAATAAAATAATGCCACTGGCAGATGAAATTATAGTTTACCCTGCACATGGTGCAGGCAGCAGTTGCGGAAAAAATTTAGGCCCCAATACTTTCAGTACCATTGCAGAAGAAAAACAACATAACTACGCACTGCAGCCACAAACTAAAGAAGTTTTTATAAAAGCTGTTACAGATGGTTTAGCTGAAGCGCCTAAATATTTTGCTGTAAATGCGGCAATAAATATGAAAGGTTACGAAAGCATTGATGAAGTAAAACAAAAAGGCCTTACTCCATTATCAGTTGAAACTTTTAAAAAATTAATGGGTGAAGATGTTTTGATTTTAGATACAAGGCATGCAGATATTTTTACAAAGGGTTTTATACCCGGTAGTATTTTTATTGGATTAGAAGGCCGCTTTGCAGAATGGGCAGGTAGTTTATTACCCTTTGATAACGCAATAATTTTAGTTACTGAACCGAACATGGAGGAAGAAACTGTTATCCGCTTATCAAGGGTTGGGTTTGATAAAATGCAGGGCTATTTACAGGGTAGTTTTAATGCCTGGCAAACGGCTGGCGAAAAAGTGGATATGATAGTCAATATAGAAGCTGATGAACTGGCTATGGATATTCCGCATGATGAAAATTTGGTTGTGGTAGATGTAAGAAGGGAGACTGAATTTGCTGACGGACATGTAAAAGGTGCTCAAAATATTCCGTTAAACGAAATGACAGATGTAGTTACAATTGCAAATTTTGAGGACAACCAGAATTTGTATATTCATTGTGCCGGCGGTTACAGAAGTGTAATAGCTTCTTCATTAATAAAAAGGCAGGGCATTCATAATTTAAGAAATGTATCAGGTGGCTGGGCTAAAATAAAAGAAGAAAAAACGATTTCCACAGAAAAAGATGCCAGTGTTTTAAATTAATAATATCGCTGGATATTATTTTAGTTGGGTGGGGATGCTTTTTGATCTATCCATAAATTTCTATATTCTTCCTGCCATTTAAACTTAAACCGCCGATGACTCCACAGGTAATTAGGAGGATCTTCTTTGATCGTCTTCTCTAATATATCCCTGTAAAGGCAGGTCAGCTCTCCTGTTTTTGTATCAGCACCCCTTTCAGCAAGCAGCGTAGTTTCGAAATGATAATACCCCCTTTTTATTTTTTTAAACCCAACATAGACAACGGCAGCATTATTTTTAACGGCGCCTTTTTCAGGGCCGGTAACAAAAGGGGTTGGCCTGCCAAAAAAATTGATCCAATAACCAGCTGTTGGGTCGCCCGGATTTTGATCGGCACCCAAAGCCATGATGTATTGCTTTTTAAAAACATCATACATCTTATTTTTAAAATCAGTGGCGCTTATAAAAACTGCACCATACCTTGTACGAAAATTATAAAATATTTTACTGAATATTTTATTACTGATAGGTATATATATTGCAACCATTGGTATCTTTAAGCGTAAAGAATAAAGCAGGCTGCCATATTCCCAATTAAACTGATGGCCACCTAAAATATTAATATTATACCCCTTTTCAATTAATTCATTTAATATTTCAAAAGTACCTGTAT
>JAYSTT010000209.1:0-9214 GCA_043719495.1 Ferruginibacter sp.
AATATGCCCAACACTTATTAGCTTTATAGTATGAGAACACATTTAAAAAAAGAGGAGAAGCTTTTGATTATCATTCGCCAGCACTGGATAAAATTAGTGTTACCAATTTTTGCATGGC
This sequence comes from Ferruginibacter sp., assembly GCA_043719495.1. Classification (GTDB taxonomy): domain Bacteria; phylum Bacteroidota; class Bacteroidia; order Chitinophagales; family Chitinophagaceae; genus Ferruginibacter. The sequence continues at coordinate 119 of JAYSTT010000209.1, forward strand.
TGCTGCTTACTACCGTTTTATTATTTTGGCTGCACAATGCAGTTGCTTTTATTATTATTTTATTAACGGCTGTTTATCCTTTGGTGGAATACATCAACTGGAAATACAATCTTTGGGCTGTTACCAATATGAGGGTGGTAGATGAAAGTGGTTACTTTACCCGTTACTCCAAAGAAAGCCCTTTAGACAAAATTAATAATGTGGAATATGACCAACCCATACTCGGCAGAATTTTAGGTTATGGCAATGTAGATATACAAACCGCTGCCGAAATGGGTGAAACAAAATACTCACTCATACATCATCCCAAACTATTAAAAGATACCATTACCCATGCCCAGGAAGAATATAAAAAAATACAAATTACCAGCCAGGCCACTCAGTTGGCACAGGCAATAGCCAAAAGTAGTATTGCTCCATCACAGCAAATGATAGCTGATGAATTGAATAAATTTTTTGAGTTATTGCAGAAAGCTGCCATTACACAGGAAGAATACCTTGCGCAAAAAAATAAATTAATGGGGGTTTAAAGGCGGGGTAATTCACTTGTCATTTCAACTAAGGGAACTTAAGGTATTTAAACAACTTGGGCAATTCTTTGCATCAGCATCGGGTTCTTAACAGTCTGGCAACTAATAATGCCTCAACAATTTTATTATTGGTTTTTATAAAATACAATACCAATATAAAATCATCGAGTAACGCAAAGCCTTCTCCCAAACACCAACTTTACTTTAGTAGGCATTGCAATATATTCAATACACAATTTACCCTAATGTATTTCAACTTGTCAAGTTGTCAGCTAAATTGTATCTTTATAAAAAAACAAAATGAAAACAATGACGGTGGCAGAAGTAAAAACTAATTTTTCGGAAGTGCTTAATGCTGTGCAGGCCGGAGAAAAAATTGCAATTACATACGGTAGAAAAAAAGAAATTAAAGCATTACTGATACCCAATGAAATAAAAAAGGGAAAAAGAAAATTGGGTATTTTAGTAGGCAAAGCAAGCTTTGCTTTTAAAAAAGGTTATAAAATGACTGAAAAAGAATTTTTGGGATTATGACTTATTTATTAGACACCCATATTTTATTGTACTTATTAATGAAGCCAAAAGCTTTGCCGGCAACAGTTGCCCAAATATTAAAAAATACACAAAATGAATGTGCAATAAGTGCAGTCAGTTTTTGGGAAATAAGTTTAAAGTTTGCATTAAACAAGTTAGACTTAAATGGTATTTTACCATCACAACTAAAAAACATTTGCGAAGAAATGGGGCTTAAATTTATTGATATTTCCTGCAATGATGCAGCAACTTACTACAATCTTTCTGCAACTTATCACAAAGACCCTTTTGATAAAATGCTTATTTGGCAGGCCATTCAAAATAATTATGTTTTACTTAGTCTGGATAAAAATGTAAAAAAATATGCAGCAATTGGACTAAAAGTAATTGGATAATTTTTTCTTTTTTAACTCGCCAATTTTTCCCCAAAGCTTTGCCATTGGCAGGTTTTCTAACCGCCTACAAACAAAACCCCAACAATTTTCCTACTTTATTGTTTACAATTTTGTAAATTACAAAATCAAAACTATATACCATGCAACGCAGTACCTTCCTTCGCAATACCAGCTTTACTTTAGCAGGCTTGGCAATATTAAATAAACAAATGGCAGCTGCATTTTTTGCCCAACCAGCCTGGAAAATAAAAATGCTTACCAACGATATTGGCGTATTTACCGAAAAAGGCGGCACCATTGGTTTTTATATTTCAAAAAAAGGATTGGTGGTGGTTGATGCACAGTTCCCCGACTCGGCACAACATTTAATTGATGAGTTAAAAAAGAAAAGCGAAAAACCATTTAAACTTTTAATAAATACACATCATCACGGCGACCATACTGCTGGCAATATTTCTTTTAAGGGCTTAGTGCCACATGTATTGGCCCATGCCAACTCCTTAACTAACCAAAAAAATACGGCAGTAAAAAATAAAACCGAAGACAAACAATTATATCCCGATCAAACTTATACAGATACCTGGACAGAGAAAATAGGAAAGGAAAAAATAAGCCTGCATTATTTTGGGGCTGGGCATACCAATGGCGATAGTTTGGTTCATTTTGAACATGCCAACATTGTACATATGGGAGATTTGGTTTTTAACCGAAGGCATCCTTATGTTGATAAAAGTGCCGGCGCTGACATGGACAACTGGATTAAAATTTTGGATAAAGCGGTGGCACATTTTGATAATAAAACCCAATTTGTTTGTGGCCATTCGGGAGATGGCTATGATATTGTAACCAACTCCGGCGATTTAAAAGCATTTGGGGATTATCTGGGCAATGTGCTAAAATTTGTTGAAGGTGCAATTAAAGCCGGTAAAACAAAAGAAGAAATTCTAAAAGCAACAACTTTTCCTGGAATTGCTGAATGGAAAGGTGATGGCATTACCAGGCCATTAGAAGCTGCTTATATAGAAATTAATTCCAAAATGCAATAAGTTTTTAAACGGCAGTAAACTATAATTAAAGCGTTGAATTATTTTAAAATTTAACAAATAAAAAACAGCGTTAAAGGAAGGGGTTATTTTTTTATTTTACTTCAATTAATTTTTCCAGCACAAAATAAACAATCGGGCAAAAGCTGGAGTTTTTTAAAGTAAGTGGCTGCCGTTTTAATAATACATCCTCATCTGTATAAGGAAAACGCTGGCAATCGGAGGGACGCACTTCATAAATACTACAGTAATTATCTGCAGCTAAAAATGCACAGGGCTTTGTTTTCATAACATAATCGCCATCGCTATCTACAAAAAGATGGTTATTAATTAAATCACCTTCTTTCATTTTAAGGTACTTGCTTATGCGTTTAATATCCGGAGCTTTAAAACGTGGAGAATAATTTTTGCAGCAGTTTCCACATTGCAGGCAATCTATTTTTTCAAATGCCTGTTCATGTAAGTCTGGCAAGGCCTTAAGTACTTTATTTTTATCGGCACGATGTAAAAACTGCTTATATAACTTTTGATGATCCGCTGATTTTTTTTCCCAGTTCTCCAATAAATTTTCTTGCATTATGCAAATATCGTTTTTAGCAGGTTAATAACAATGGCTGGTTAGCCTTTGTGTTTATTTAAACTTAACGCTGATTAAATTGCTTTCTTCAAATTTTTGGTCAACTTATTAGTAAGCCAAAATGTTTTTACATTATAAAAAAATCAAACTTTAGTTTGCCCGGAAGGGTACATTTTTAATAACAATTCTCACTGCTATCCAAAATAGTATCAATGTTATGGAGAATTTCATTTATTTTGTAGTTAAAATTAGTTCAATGCTACAAATAATTGTTCCACTTGATTTTTCTGAGACTTCTTTAAATGCAGCACATTATGCCTCCAAAATGTATAAAAACAGGGCTGATATAAACATTGTTTTATACCATTTTTATGCCGAAGGGGAAGATATTACTGTAGCAGAAAATTACCTTATAAGTCTTAAAGAAGAATTGCTTGCTTTTACACCCAGTATTGAAACACTATTAGAATCGGGAGACAATTTTATTGAAAGCCTTACTGCATATGCCCATGTAAAAACAGCTTATATAATTGTAATGGGTTTAACAGGAAAAACCGGATTGGCTCAACGTTTTTCCGGCTCCAACACTTTAAAAATGGCAGAAAAGAATATTTGCCCTGTTTTGATTGTTCCGGCCGATGCCAGATTTACTAAAATAGAAAACATAGTAATAACATCCGAAATGAAATGTGTGGAAGAGACTCCTACTTTACTTACTGTAAAAAGAATACTGGCAGATTTTAAGCCTTCGCTGCATATTTTAAATGTAGATGATAGTCATTATATATCTCTTACAAAAGCATTTAAAGATGAAAGAGATAAAATGGAAGAATTGTTATCAGATTTTAATCCGGAATTCTATTTTATGAGATTATACGATTTTCATGAAGCCGTTAATTTATTTACCGACGATAAAGACATTGACATTATTATTATTGCACCTAAACACCATAGTTTTTACGAATGGCTTTTTAAAACAATGCACACCAAAAAAATGATTTATCAAAGTAAAGTGCCGGTATTGGCTGTACATGAATAAAGGCCTCACTAAAGTCCTTTTAAAAATTTAGGAAATCCTAAGATTCCAGCCTTTAAAATCCTGTTTTTTTAGGTTTTGTCTAATTTACCCTTATAGATTACACTTCAGTTTTCCACAGAAATAAAACAGTGAACTCATTGACGCTTTATCTTGTTTTGTTATCGTAATTTTGCGGCGGTTAAAACATTCTACCCTAAGCTCAGTAAAAGTTAAATACTGAGATACAGTACAAGAGTGCGACGCCAATAAAGATTAATATTATTACCCATGCTTGGTACAAAAAAAATTTACACCTACTTATGAATCTTTTTGAACAACAACAACAGGAATTTACAGCAAGGCATATTGGCCCAAATAGTGAGGAAACTAAGGCGATGTTAAAAACAATTGGCCTGAAGTCTGTAGATGAATTAATTGATAAAACTGTGCCCGCCTCCATCCGCTTGCAAAGCCCATTACAAACAACGGGGCCTGTTAGTGAATTTCAGTATTTGACTGATTTAAAAAAAACCGCTTCGCTTAATAAAGTATTTAAATCTTATATTGGCCGGGGCTATTACAATACCATTGTACCCAGTGTAATTTTAAGGACCGTTTTTGAAAATCCCGGATGGTACACCCAGTACACCCCTTACCAGGCCGAAATTGCACAAGGCCGTCTGGAAAGTTTACTCAATTATCAAACAATGGTAAGCGATTTAACAGCATTGCCCATTGCCAATGCAAGTTTGTTAGATGAAGGAACTGCAGCTGCAGAAGCGATGACCATGCTTTTTAATTATAAAAATAAAGACCATGACCAAATTGCTGCTCCAAAGTTTTTTATTGATGAAAATATTTTTGACCAAACAAAAGACATTTTAATTACAAGAGCAGCCCCAATAAATATTGAACTGGTTTTTGGTGATTATAAAACGGCATCATTAGATGAATTATTTTTTGGAGCAATAGTGCAATATCCTAATGCCAATGGTGCTGTGGAGGACTACCGTAATTTTATTGATAAGGCACATGCAGTAAATGTACAGGTTGTTATGGCAACCGATTTATTATCACTTACTTTATTAACGCCTCCGGGAGAATTAGGAGCTGATGTTGCCATTGGCAATTCGCAAAGGCTTGGTGTACCTATGGGTTTTGGTGGGCCTCATGCTGCTTTTTTTGCCACTAAAGATGAATTTAAAAGAAATATCCCCGGCCGCATTATTGGTGTTAGTATTGATGCACAAAGTAACCGATGCTTACGCATGGCCCTGCAAACAAGGGAGCAGCATATTCGCCGGGAAAAAGCCACCAGCAATATTTGTACAGCACAGGCGCTTTTAGCAAATATGGCTGCAATGTATGCGGTATATCATGGTCCTGATGGATTAACTAATATTGGTAAAAGGGTAAGCCTTTTAGCATTAACATTAAGTGATGAATTGGCAGAATCGGGTTTTATCAATGTTAATGAATATTATTTTGATACATTAAAAATTCAGGTTAAAGATGTTGCTGTTATTCGCAAACTGGCTGAACAACAGGAAATAAATTTTAATTATTTTGATGACAATTATATTGGTATTTCAATAGATGAAACCACTACACAAAACGATATTTTAAACATATTACATGTATTTGCTGCATCACAAAATATGGATACAGCAGTTGCCAATTTTGATGCAGATATTTTATTAGAAAATATTCCTGCAGCTTTAACCCGAACATCTGAATTTTTATTACATCCGGTTTTTAACAGGCATCGCAGCGAAACGGAAATGATGCGTTATATTAAATCTTTAGAAAATAAAGATTTGAGTTTAAATACCTCTATGATAAGTTTAGGAAGCTGCACCATGAAACTGAATGCTGCCACCCAGCTTATACCAGTTAGCTGGCCCGAGTTTGGCAGTATACACCCTTTTGCACCTGCTTTTCAATGGAAGGGATATCAGCAGATTGTTACAGAATTAGAAAGTTGGTTAAGTAGTATCACTGGTTTTACAGCTACCTCTTTACAACCCAACAGTGGTGCCCAGGGCGAATATGCAGGCCTGCTAACCATCAGGGCCTATCATGCACATCGCAATGAAACTAACAGAGATGTTATTTTAATTCCAATTTCTGCACATGGCACTAACCCGGCTAGCGCTGTAATGGCTGGCTTTAAAGTAGTGGTAACAAAATGCGATGAAGCAGGAAATATAGATGTGACTGATTTAAAAGCAAATGCAGAAAAATATGCAGCCACATTAGCAGGTTTAATGGTTACGTATCCCAGTACACATGGGGTTTTTGAAGAAAGTATAAAAGATATTTGCAACTTAATACATCATAATGGCGGATTGGTGTATATGGATGGCGCTAATATGAATGCACAGGTCGGTTTAACTTCTCCTGGTAATATTGGTGCAGATGTTTGCCATTTAAATTTGCACAAAACATTTGCCATACCACATGGTGGTGGCGGACCCGGTATGGGGCCAATTTGTGTTAACGAAAAGCTGGCACCGTTTTTACCGTCACATGTTACATATAATACAGGTGGAGAACATCCAATTCATGCTGTAAGTGCTGCTCCCTATGGAAGTACCAGCATTTTATTAATAAGTTATGCATATATAAAATTATTAGGCCCCGAGGGATTAAAGAAAAGTACGGAATATGCTATTCTAAATGCCAATTATATGAAGGCACGATTAGAAAAAGAATTTAAAATTTTATACAGTGGTAAAAACGGTACCTGTGCTCATGAATTTATTGTTGACTTAAGGCCCTTTAAACAAAGTGCAGGTATTGAGGCAGAAGATGTGGCTAAAAGGTTGATGGATTATAATTTTCATGCCCCTACCTTAAGTTTTCCTGTTGCTGGAACAATAATGATAGAACCAACCGAAAGCGAAGATAAAGCTGAACTGGATCGTTTTTGTGATGCGTTATTATGCATTAGAGAAGAGATAAGGGCGGTGGAAAATGGAATGGCTGATAAAACGGATAATCCCTTAAAACATGCACCGCATACTCAAATGGTTATTTGCAGTACAGACTGGAATCATAAATACACAAGAGAAATTGCAGCTTTTCCATTGGAATTTGTAAAGCAAAATAAATTTTGGCCAAGCATCAGTAGGGTTAACAATACGTTTGGCGACAGAAATTTAATTTGTACCTGTGAGCCCGTTAGCGCTTATGTTGAAGAACCAGTATAAGAAATAGCTGATAACAACATCCTTAAAAGCCCAACTTTAAAACGTTGGGCTTTTATTTTTACGGTGCATTAGCTTTATCAAACAGCACATTTTATACACTATTTGTAAAATCAATTTAAAAAATCATTTAAAATAAATTAAATTGACATTCTAACTAAAACATATTTCTATATGAGAAAAAAATGTATCTTTTTTGCGGCACTTTGCATAGCAAGTCATTTTGTTTTTGCACAAACAGATGAGGCAACTAACAAAATAAAAGATGAAGGGCTTAACCATTCAAAAGTTATGGACATTGCTTTTCATCTTACAGATGTAGCAGGCCCAAGGTTAACCAATTCACCTGGTTATTTAAGAGCAGCCAATTGGGCCAAAGATGAACTTACAAAAATGGGATTGGTAAATGCTGCGCTTGAATCCTGGGGTGATTTTGGGGTTGGCTGGGAACAAACCCGTTGTTATCTTGCTATGACAACTCCTTATTATACACCCATTGTAGCCATACCAAGGGCATGGACAGGTGGTACACCCGGAAAAAAAATAATGAATAGTGAAGTGATTGTTATTAATGCAAAGGATTCTGCAGAGCTGTATCAGAATTATTCTGGCAAAATAAAAGGAAAGATTGTGATGATGTATTCAGCAGATACATTACGTCCTTCATTTACAGCAGATGGCCAGCGCTATGCCGACAGTTCGCTTGAAAAAATGGCTAATGCAAAACCTGAAGGGCCTCGTGAACCAAGAAATTTTAATCCTCCAAATGCAAATAGCCCTGCAAGACAGCGTCAGCAGTTGGCCCGCCAAATGGGTGACTTTTATAAAAATGAAAACCCTGCATTGGTATTAAGCCTAAACTCCAGAGGTAATGATGGAACTTTATTTGTACAAAATGGCGGGTCTTATGCTAAAGATGCTGAAAATAATTATGCCTGGGTCATGTTATCGAGTGATGATTATTTGAGAATACAACGCCTGGTTATGGCCGGCCAAAAAGTTGAACTGGAAGCGGATGTAAAAACAAAATTCTACTATGACGATATTAAAGGCTATAATGTAGTAGCAGAAATTCCCGGTACCGATCCGGTTTTAAAAAATGAAATAGTGATGTTAGGTGGCCATTTGGATAGCTGGCATGGCGCCACCGGGGCCACAGATAATGCCGCTGGTAGTGCTGTAATGATGGAAGTGGTTCGTATACTTAAAGCTACCGGTTTACAGCCAAAACGTACCATCCGCATTGCCTTATGGAGTGGCGAAGAAGAAGGCTTACTTGGGTCAAGAGCTTATGTAAAAACACATTTTGCCGATCCGGCAGATATGATATTGAAGCCCGAACATGCTAAAATTTCGGCCTACTACAATTTAGATAATGGCACAGGAAAAATAAGGGGTATTTATTTGCAGGGAAATAAAGACGCCCGCTCAATATTTGAAAAATGGCTTACCCCTTTTCATGATCTTGGAGCAACCACAGTTACCATCAGCAATACTGGCGGAACAGATCATCAATCCTTTGATGGGGTTGGCATACCGGGTTTTCAATTTATACAGGATGAAATTGAGTATGATACAAGAACGCATCATACAAATATGGATACCTACGATCACCTTATACCTGAAGATCTTAAACAAGCCGCAACTGTTATTGCTTCGTTTGTATATAATACAACACAGGCAGATGAAAAAATTCCCAGAAAAGAATTACCAAAGCCAAGAGGGGCTAATACAGGAAGAGGTTTTTAAAATTTTATAAATAAAAAATGCCCAAACTTTTTAAAAGTTTG
>JAYSTT010000210.1:0-1546 GCA_043719495.1 Ferruginibacter sp.
CTTTTAACCACTTTGTATTTGCCAATATTAAAAAGTATACAATAGTTGCTGATGGTATAATTTGTTTTCCAATGGTAAGTTGATTTGTCTTTTTTTGTAGTTATATTTTGCAGCAACCCGGGCCCAGCCACTACCAAACCTTTGGGTACAGTAATGATCATATCGGCACCTTCATTGGGTTCATCGCTGGGATGATCTTTGCAGGGGAAATAAATTTTTGCCCCTTCACCCTGGCAGGTTATTGCAATCCATGGATTTCCCTTAGTATCTTTCTCCCATTGAAAACCGCCCACCCATGGCGCTCTTTCAGATATAGCGGGTTTACCCCCATAAGCAATTTTTACTTTTACTTTACCGGCAGGCAAATCCTGCTGCAATGCAATTTTAACCAGGTCATCATTGCTATGTACAAAATTGTTTGTTTTACCATTAACCCATACTTGTGTAATGGTAAGCCCGTGCCACAAATCAAATAATAAATTATTGGTAGGTTGTTGCAGGTTCAAATCAATTTCTGTGTATCCGTTTATTGATTTTTGTTCGGGGTCTACATTAAGCGCTACAGTGTAATGCCTGATGTCCATTATGGCCTGTTCCGGTTTAAGTTTGCCTCCCGATTTTAAATTTTGGCCATTTATTGTAATAGAGATGATTGCAAAAAAAAGTATTAAGATAATTCGCATGGCGGTAGTTTTAGTGAAGATACTTTAATTTTTAAAGTTCTTTTGTTTCAAAATGAACTTGTTTTTTACTTTTATAAAGTCTTATTTCATTATAATTTGACCATTCAAAATTTAGTGGATTGCAATTCCACAACTTTTCCTACATTTAGAATTATTAAAGAGCTTAATATAATCAACTCCGGAAATAAAATTTCATTATGAAAAAAAATATCATCACATCATTATTAATGGTAGTAGTAGTTTTTTCTGCAACGGCACAATCAGATAAAAAGGTTTTAACCGCTACCGATTATGAGGGAGCCACAAAATCTTTAGGCTTTAATACAAGCAAACTCGTTTTTCGTAATAACGTAAACCCCAACTGGCTGCCCGATGGTAAATTCTGGTATTCAGTTTCGGTGCCGGGTGCTGTAGAGTATGTTTTAATAGACCCTGCCGATGGCAGCCGCAAAACAGGCGCAGATAAAAAATCAATCTTACCCGATGGTGGCAATGGAGCCGCTGGTGCAGGTGGCGGAAGGAGGAGAGGAGGCTTTGGTAACGAAAGCGTTTCGCCCGATGGTAAAAAATCGGCATTCATAAAAGACTGGAACCTGTGGGTAAAAGATATGGATACCAAAAAAGAAACCCAGTTAACTTTTGATGGCATAAAAGATTTTGGCTACGCAACCGACAACGCCGGCTGGACTCATAGCGACCGCCCCATTATGCTCTGGAGCCCCGACTCTAAAAAGATTGCAACCTTTCAGCAGGATCAACGGTATGTAAGTAATATGTACCTGGTATCAACCAATGTTGGTGCGCCAAGGCTGGAGGAATGGAAATACCCGCTGCCACAGGATACAGCCATTGTAAAAATTCAC
>JAYSTT010000022.1:0-1860 GCA_043719495.1 Ferruginibacter sp.
AAAAAAAGAATTAAAAAACATTAACCCTTATGTGGCAGTGCTTACATTACTTTCAGCTGTACGTGGTTTAGAGTTTTGGCAGCGGCATAAAAAAAATATAAGTGCCAAAGTGCTGGAAGATGATATGGTAACACATTTATTAAAAGGCATTACTAAATAATTTTATAAACTGTGAGGTTTACATAAAAACTTTTAAATACTAAAAGCCTTCATAAAACCTCACAGATTCTGCACTTATATTTTATAAACAAATTTTATGGCAGTTCATTTTCACAAATTAAAAATTAAAACAATAAAAAAAGAAACCCCCGATTGTGTTTCAATTGCATTCGATATTCCAACGGAATTAAAAACTGCATTTACGTTTGAGCAGGGGCAAAACATTACCCTTAAAAAAAATGTAGATGGCGAAGAATTGCGCCGTTCTTATTCTATATGTACAGCACCATTTGAAAATGAATTGAAAGTAGCAATAAAAAAAGTGGATGGGGGAAAATTCTCTACTTATGCTAATGATATTTTAAAAGAAGGCGATGAGATAGAAGTGCTGCCGCCAACAGGAAAGTTTAATACAAAACTGGAACCCCGAAACTGTAAAAAATATCTGGCATTTGCAGCAGGCAGCGGTATTACCCCCATACTTTCTATCATTAAAACCACTTTACAAACCGAACAGCATAGCAGTTTTACCCTGGTATTCGGCAACCGCAGCCGCAACTCAATCATTTTTTTTGAAGAACTGGAGGGATTAAAAAATAAATACCTGCAACGTTTTAATTTCATTAATATTTTAAGTAGGGAAAAAACAGACACTACAATTAATTACGGCAGAATAGATAAACAAAAACTAACAGAGCTGAATAAACTAGTTAATTACAGCAGCATAGATGATTATTTTATTTGCGGACCCGAAGAAATGATTTTTTGTGTAAAAGAATTTTTAGAAGCAACTGGTATCGAGCAAAAGAAAATTCATTTTGAACTGTTTATTACACCAGGACAAAAGCAATCGGCAATGGGCAATAGACAATTGGCAAATGAAGAAAGCGGCCCTTCCAGTAAAATAACCGTAAAACTCGATGGCCGTAGTTTTGATTTTGATCTTGGCTTTAACGGTGAGAATATTTTAGACGCTGCTTTAAAGCAGGGTGCCGATCTTCCTTTTGCCTGCAAAGGCGGTGTATGCTGCACCTGCAAAGCAAAACTGTTGCAAGGTGAAGTGGAGATGGATGTTAACTGGGGACTGGAGCATGAGGAAGTGGAGCAGGGATTTATTCTTACCTGCCAATCGCATCCCACAACCGAAAAAGTTGTGGTGGATTTTGATATAAAATAACAATTACAAAAAACTGCTTTTTAATCGTAGTCGTGTTTTATAAAAAAATATTTACTGCCCAAAACTACTGTTCTATCTTCATTTGCGTAAACTGTAACAAGGTAGTTATTGCCGTAAACAACATTGGTAAGGTTTAAATAAAAATCCCGCCACTTAACATGTATCCCCGTACAGGATACTATTTGCGAATCTATAACAATGCTATCTCTCTTTGTTTCAATATACACTTCTTTATACTCAATCCTATTGCCCCTGTGCAAAAAACCTACAATCCTTATATCGTGGTCTTTAATTCTAAACCCATCGGTTGTGCCATAAGATGCAGTGTTTTTGCTGGTGCCAATCGTAACTATATATTTTTTATCCTCTTCAATCTGTTTATCGGTTTTGCGAAATTGAGAAAAAGATAAAAGACAAACTGTACTAAATAATAAGAGGAATAATAATTTTTTCATGGTTTGTTTAAGTTTTAAAGGAGCAGTAATATTTTTTCGATAATTCAATTTTATTAATTTCATCCTGCG
>JAYSTT010000211.1:0-1546 GCA_043719495.1 Ferruginibacter sp.
TGTGTATGGCCCCGGGCAGCGACCAGACCTGGCTATTCATAAGTTTGTTGAAAAAATAGCAAATAACCAGCCGCTGATTTTATTTGGCGATGGCGAAACTGCCAGAGATTATACTTATATTGATGATACAGTTTCAGGCATTTTCAGCGCACTGGAATATTGCCTGAATAATACGGGTGTATATACCACAGTTAACCTGGGTAATAACAAACCGGTTAAACTTCATGAGTTGGTAGATATTATTTATAAAGACATGGGCAAAGAAAAAAATGTGGTGTATGAAGCCATGCAGGCCGGTGATGTGGATATAACTTTTGCCGACATAACTAAAGCGGGTTTGTTGCTTAATTATAAACCGGCTACTGAGTTAAAAGAAGGAATAAAAAAATTTATTGCCTGGTTTAATGCCAGAGATATAGAGCGCAAAGGCAATATTGAGTAATGTTATATCGTTTTAGCATTACTTTTTAACTGCTGAGATAAACTGTGATTTTATCTAACGAAAAAATCCTGATAATTCAATATACATGAGCCGGAACATTTACTTACTGAACCCCTTTACACAAAAACCACTGAACGAACAGGCTGATGGCCTGACCGAAAACGGTACAATTGTTTTTCCTTATAAAAACGGGGCTTACCGGTTGGTAGAAGATGATAACTACACACAGAATTTTGGCTATCAATGGAACAAATTTGCAGCCACACAAATAGACCAGGCACAAAAAAATATGCAGCTGAGTAACAGGCGTGTATTTGCTGTTACAGGCTGGGATAAGGAAGACCTGCAGGATAAGAATGTACTGGAGGTTGGCAGTGGTGCCGGTCGGTTTTCGCAGGTAATACTTGATTATACCAAAGCAAATTTATACAGCGTTGATTACAGCAATGCAGTAGAAGCCAATTTTAAAAATAATGGCCACCACAAAAACCGTTTTCATTTGTACCAGGCCAGTGTGTATGATATGCCTTTTGCTAAAGGCCAGTTTGATAAAGTATTTTGTTTTGGTGTGATACAACATACACCCGATGTTCAAAAAACGGTTCAATCATTAATTAGCATGGCCAGGCCCGGGGCCGAAGTAATTGTAGATTTTTATTGTGTAAACGGCTGGTGGACAAAAGTGCAGGCTAAATACATCTTCAGGCCAATTACCAAAAAATGGAGCAACGAAAAACTGTTGAAAAAAATTGAAAAAAATGTAGACTGGATGATTTCAGCAACTACTTTTTTTAATAAGATAGGCATTGGCAGATTTATAAACCGGTTTATTCCCATTTGCGATATTAAAGGCACATTGCCGCAAGGTATGAGTAAGCAGGAGCTGAGTGAATGGTGCATCCTGGATACATTTGATATGTTTAGCCCGGAGTACGATCAGCCACAAAAAATAAGCACCGTAAAAAAATGGTTTGAGGAAAATGGTATGGAGCAGGTTTGGGGCGGAACTATTTGTTTTGATAATAGCACGGCCTATGTGGTGAAGGGCATTAAAAAATGATTTGCCCGCAGATGTCGCAGAATACGCAGATGGGTGTATTTCAT
>JAYSTT010000212.1:0-23051 GCA_043719495.1 Ferruginibacter sp.
TTATTTCACTAAAGTTTACCTCTTCTAATGCAGTAAATTTTACAGTATAGGATAAAAATCCATCAAACTCCAGCGCAGCATTTACATCCATCTGCAATGAAGAAGATATGTTAGTACTCTGCCACGCAACAGTACCCGCCTCTTTTTTTACATATTTTATACCATCTGTTTTCCATTGCAATGGCTGCTTTCCATCTGCATCGTAAAAATGAAAATGTACCGGTTCTGTAAAAATATCATTGGGTTTTAAACCAATCCCAGTCATTTCAGGTGTAAAAAATGTTTGTACCTGTGCCGGAAAACCATCTTTATTTAGAAATAATTTTCTTCCCAAAAATGAAACTACTGTATCGTTTACTTCCAATGCTGTGTATGGAGCAATAACAGTATTTTCCTGTGCCAATTTTGAATTCAACCATTTCAGCCTCGCCATATTTTCGGGTTTATCAATACCGCCATTGGTAGTAATCCCTTCCTCAATTTTAATCTGCAATAAAATTTCTTTTGATGCAGTTCCTGAATGTACAATAGCCTTACCGGCATAAATACCCGGTACAACAGATTGTGGTACACCAATACCACACCACATGGCCTGCACTTTTCCTTTTCCCACATCAACTGTATTAGTAAAAACAGACCCGTCATATTTTACCCCATCCGTATTAATGCAGCTTATATTTTTTGCTGAAATTATTTTACCGGTTTTATTTTTAAGGTCAGAAAAACTTACCGTTACTCCTTGTAAATCCTCTAAAGCATATACCCCTAATTGAAAAGCCAGGTATTCCCCTCTCAACGCTACATCAGTAAAAGAATTTTGTAGGCCTTTTTCTATCCAGCGTTGTGGCAGGTCATTTCTCATTCTTATAGAATTGGTTCTGCTTTCAGGAAAAACTAAAAATGATTTACCCTTATTTTTTTCAATAAGATTTTTTGTTTCAGCAGCAGTTGCAATTATTTCCATTGGGTAAAAACTATTAAAAGCGTTAATGCTTTGAATTTCTTTTACCACACAATTTGTTGTTGAAGGCGGAGTTGAAGATATACTGTTTGCCCATGAAGCGTTGGCTGTATTTTCTGGTTTTCTATAAATTCCTTTTGGATAATAAGTATTCAGGCCTTCAAAAATTGTAGGCATATAGTAAATAAAATAAGTGCCTGAGCCGGAAACAGGTTCAAAAAAAACAGTACCTGATTCTCTGTTAATATCCACCGGTTTTACATTCAATATTTTTTCACCTGTTTTTGCATCCTGCACAATAATTCTTTTTTGTTCTGGATTGATATCTCTTCTTCGCCATGCAATAATTGCTTTAGCAATATTTCCCTTGCCGGTAAAAGTTACCACTGCACGATGGTTCCCCAAAGAATCGGCGTTCCAACTGTCTTTTCCATTAGTATAATTTAAATGCTGTGCAAATGAGAAATTGCTTAACAGGCAAATAGCAAAAAAAAGAATGCAGGAATAAACAGCCATATAACTTTTATGTGACATAAAGAGTTGATTAATTTTTTAAAAGTATTAATTAAAATAAATTAATACACCGGCTTTAAATTATTTTTTTTCCAATAACTGATAATTGGTTGATAAGGCCCGTATTTATGCTGCATTTCAGTAAAACTATCTGCAAAAGGCCCGATACCGTAATCAATAGCTTTTTCCCCTGCAAAGGGATAATCAAAAGTTTTTACGCCTGGCCTTACATGAATTTTATCATCATTAATAAATGCTGCAATATCCAACGCTTCATCATCACTTAAAAAAGGTTTATCCCAGGTGGCTTTATCCTGCGGCATGTTGGCTTTAAGCCATTGCGACTGTTTAATAATACGATGCATACTTGAACCGGGCTGATAACCATATGCACCCCATAATGGCGGGTATTGATACGTAATTTTATCAGCACTCATCACGCCTTCTCCATTTGCACCATGACATCTTAAACAATGCTGGTTATATAAAATGCTTCCCCTGATTGAACTGGCTGCAGTGTCTGGAAATTTAATTTCCAGATTTTTTTCGCCTTTAAATTTTTCAGCCTTGGGAGCAAATTTGTTTATCCATTTAAAATAAGCAAGTAACGCCACCATTTCTTTACTGTCGAGTGGCAATGGCTTACCACTATGCGGCCGCATAACGCAGTTGTTTACCCTTTCTGCAAGCGTTAAAACCTTTCCTTCTCTTGGCCGGTATTGCGGATAATTATCATGAGAGGCAATAAGGTTGAATGAATACAATTTTGTTCCTGCTTCCTGGTGGCAATTGGTACAGTTCATTTTATTACCCAGGTATTTTCCATTGATACCTTCCGGGCCTATGTAATAAGCTGTTCTCAACATTAGGTCTCTACCATAGCGTACTGCATCGCCAAATTTATCATTAGGTATTTGTAAAGTATCTACACTAATAATAGCATCCGTATCCTTTATAAATGATGTAGGATTATTTACAGCGTCCCCGCTATTCTCATTACAAGAAATGAATATTAGCAAGACAATTAAAAGCATAAAAAAATAAATAATAATCTGATAACTCTTTGTCATTGTTGATTTATATATTATTAATTTTTATTTCTGGAATACAAAAATGGAGCAAGCATTTCCTGTTTTAAAAACTCAACTCTATAAGGGGGGATTGCAGATTCCAGTGTCCAAAGCAAACCTCCTTTTCTATTTGACAAAACAGTGATGTGTTTTTTTGAACAACAACATAACACTGTTGAATCTCCGATCATATAAGCACTTCCCATTCTTTCATTATAAATTTCAACTGGTAATTTTATATGCAAATCTATTGTAGCTGTTTGTTTGGCTTCATCCAGTTTTACAGCAAAAACTTCTGATTGTTTTTTCTCAACACCATTATCAAAAAACATCATGCTTCCAAATGGATTGATATGTACTGCATGAGCTTGAGAAAAATTACACTCTGCAGACATTGCTATTGTACCTCCTTTGCCATACTTCCATATTACTTTGCCCGACTTAGCATCTAATTTCCAGATTTGCCCATTATTGTAAAATGAAATAATAAAGTTACTGTCTTTATCGTAGTTCAAACTGTTAGCATGCATCCAATCTTTTTTTGTTTTTAACAACTGTGGATCTTTTAAAGGATCCATCACATCAAAAACACTCCATTGCCAAAGTTTCTTACCGGTACTATCCATAATCAAGATACCATCGCCGTTAATGGTATCTTTTTTTGCTCCACCAACACCACTAAGGTCAGTAATTTTTTGATCTACAAAAAGTGTTACTATTTCATTTCTATTTTTCTTTAAAATTTCATGATGAATAGAATACTTTAGATCTCCCTGTCCTTTTTTTAAATATAGTATGGTATCTCCTGATAAATTCACTTCCAGAATTTCGCTGCCATAACTTGTAGGCTCATCGTTTTTTCCAAGTATGCCAATAATTGTAGTGTCTTTTGTAAAATGAACCACTTTATAACCTGTTCCATCCACAGTGTGGTACCACCTGAGCCGTCCTTTGTAATCTACAATATAGGCTATGCCGGGGGTTTCTCTTTTATTCATAAGCAAAAAACCATTCTTAAAATCTGAAGGTAATAAATCCGGGTTTGTACAACTGTATTTAAATTGTTCCTGCAGCCATTCGGGAAGTTTTCTTGATGTAAAAGTATACGTTTTGCTTACAGTGCTATCAGCACCTTTTATTGTAACCACCTGAAAAGAATAATTGGTTTCGGGAATGATATTGCATAAAACAATGGAATGTGATAACCCTTTTTTTGAAATGAGTGATGATACTTTTTCTTTACTCCCAATACTATCCTCCCAATATTTCACCAATACTTCGGCATCAGCATTTGTTGTTACATCGATCTGAATTTTCAGTTCGTTATTATTATGGGTGCCAATTTTTATTTCTTTTATAATGTTGCCTGTTTTATCTGTACAACTGTTATAAACTACAATAAAGAAAATTAAACTCAGGCTTCTTGACAAAAACTTCCACATTCTAATAAATGACTTTTGTGTTTACAATAAAAAAATCAGGAATAGGATATTTGAAAAAAGCGGTATCTTATTCCTGATTAAAAAAGTTTAACTATGTTTTATTTTATCTGCCAGAATTATCCAAATTTGGATTAAGGTTAACCTGCCCCTGCGGATAAGGAAAATATTTATTTTTAGGCATAACAATATTTGCAGGCTGCCCTATTCTGCTTAGATATGCGTTTACAATAACGTCATATTTACCCATTCTTATTAAATCTGCCCTGCGTTTTCCCTCATAAAAAAACTCCCAACCACGTTCTTGTAATATTGCATCCCTTAATGTAGCTTTAGTATTCCCTGCCAATGTTAAAGGTATTGCATGCGACCTGCTTTTAACCTGGTTAATTAAGTCTATGCTTTCCAATGTTGGACCGTTTACTTCATTTAAAGCTTCGGCTCTGCTCAATAGCACATCTGCATAACGCAATATATCTACACTATGCCCGTCATAATAAGTGGTAGAACCAGTTGAATCAGCATATTTTTTTGTTGCTACATCTTCCATATAAAATACCCCTGCAGGTGGGATAGCGCCAATTGAAGGAGGCTGCTTATACGCTAAATTATCAACCCCTGTAAATGCAGGATAGTAACATCTTTTCCTGTCATCGGCATTGTTATAGGTATTCCAAAAGTCCCATGTTACAGAATAATACTGCCATCTATCCAATACTACTTTGTGGTTTTGCGGACCAAAGTGATTTAGTAATTCTGTTCCATTTAAATTAGCATCACTAAGTACAGAAAAGATATTTTCGCTGCACCATTTATTAGCTTCAGTAAATAAACTAAGGTATGATGGGTAGAGTGTATAAACATTGAGATCCATAACCTGCTTCATTGCATCTGCAGCTTTTTGCCAGTCATTTCTGCGTAAATATAATTTACCCAGTAAAGTAAGTGCAGCTCCTTTTGTAGCACGCCCAACATCATTACTGTTATAAATGGCATTGCCCTGATAATTTACGGGTAAGGCAGCAGCAGCAGCAGTTAAATCCTTTATTAATAAAGCATCAATATCATCTACTGATGTTGGTTTAGGCTGACTGGTATAATTTGGGCTGGCAATATCGTTTTCTGTTGCTAATATTACAGGCCCCCATGCATCGGTTAAATCCATATAAGCCACTGCCCTTAAAAATTTTATTTCAGAAAGGAATTGGATTTTTTCAATATCAGTAATCCCTTTCATTGGTGATAAATTATAAATCGCATTATTTGCATTTGCTATCAACTTATATATTTGACGCCAGTCTTCTGCTAATAATCCATTAGAAGAATTCCAAAGTGCTAAGGATAATTGTCCCGGATCGCCACCATAACTGCAATGGCCAAGATCCGTTGTAAGATCTGTTAAGGCAAAATGTCTTACAGTCCAATAATCAAAGTTATCTCCAACAGCAGGCCCCTTCAACCTGGCATATACAGCATTTACTGCAGCAACTGCATCAGATTTAGTTTGAAATGCATTTGCATTGGTAAGGCTGCTGTATACTTGTGGATCTAAAGTTTTATTACATGAATACTGCAGTAAAACAGGAATTAACAGGAATAATATTTTGAATTTTTTCATCTTTATTAAAATTTATTAGTTATTAATAATTGAAGAGTTGTTTAAATCATCCAATTAGTGAATTGTTAGTTTAAGGCCAAATTCAAAAGTTCTAAAAGCTGGAAAAGCATTAAAATCTATTCCTCCTGCAACGTTGCCTGAATGTGTACTTACCTCGGGATCTGTACCGGTATATTTTGTAAAAGTAGCCAGGTTTTGGCCTGAAGCATATATTCTTAACCCATCTATAAATTTAATTTGTTTAATTAAATTAACCGGTACATTATAACTTAATGAAACTGATTTCAACCTTATGTAGGATGCCTTTTCAACAAATCTTGAATTTACATAACTTCCAAAAGTGCTTACAAAATATCCTTCCCTGGGAATATCTGTATTCTCATTCTTATTAGCCACCCAACGATTTAAAGCGTCTGTACTTGTTGTGGATTCTAACACTAACCGGTTCATATTATAAAGAGAATAACCAAATGAGCCTTGAAAAAATACATTTAAATCGAAACCCTTGTAACTAAAATCGTTGCCAAAACCAGCTGTATATCTTGGGTTTGTATTTCCCAGATAGGTTCTGTCATCGGGTGTTATTTTGCCGTCTCCGTTTAGATCTGCATACTTAGGGTCTCCTGGTTTTGAAGTAGCTTGCGGTGCATATACTTCTCCAGTTTTAACTACCCCAATATATTGATATCCATAAATAACTCCCAATTCCTTACCCGGTTCTATCCTTGTAAATTCCCGGCCCGAAACTACTCCACTTGGATTAGCCGTATTAGTACTGATTATTTTAACATTGTTTGCCAATGCCAAAGTTTTTTGTTTGTTGCAGGCAATATTAAATGCTGTATTCCAGGAAAATCCTTTGTACTTAAAATTTTCAGAAATAACAGAAAACTCAATTCCTTTATTTTCAATTGAACCTGCATTTACTATCTGACTGGCAAAACCCCACCATTGTCCTACAGGAATAGGCAATAGCAAGTCTGTTGTTTTTTTATTGTAATAATCTATAGTAACATTTATTTTTCCATGTAAAAATCCCATATCCAATCCTACATCCGTTTGTGCAGTACTTTCCCATTTTAAATTATTATTAGATAAAGAAGCCGGCTCTATTCCGGAAACAAAGTTGTTACCTATTGAAGTACCATAGGGAGAAAATCTGCTCAAAAATGCATAATCCCCTATACGGTCATTCCCCGTAATACCATAACTGGCCCTGAGTTTTAAGTTGGAAAAAGTATTTAAGTTTTCTACAATTGGCAAATTAGTTAATTTCCATGCCAAGGCACCTGAAGGAAAAACAGCATGCCTTTTATTTGGACCAAATCTTGATGAAGCATCATTCCTTAAAGTAAAAGTTGCTAAAATTTTATCATTGTATGAATAATTTAATCTTCCATAATAAGAAGAAAGTTTAGTGTCTGTTCTGCTGCTGTTTGGAACAGCTGAGCCTTGTACAGTAGGATTGGCGCCGGCAAAAAGATTATAAAATAAAAATACATCAGAAGAAAAATTACTGCTTCCGGCACCCAGCCCCTCAAAAACATCTTTTTGATTAGACGTACCTAATAATGCTGTAAACGCATGTATCCCTGTTGTATATTTATAAGTTAAGTATTGTTCTACCAACCACCTGAAACTGGTATTCATTTGTTCCTGTGCTATGCCTCCATTTGCGGCACCTGCTGTTAAAGTTCTTGGGGTGTATTGCCCTGCAGTTCGTTGAGTAAATTCGGCACCGGCACTAAAATGATAAGTAAGGTTTTTTAGTACTTCATAATCTGCAAAAATATTTCCATTAATTAATCTGCTGGTTGCAACATTGGTAGGTTCAATTAAGGATGCAAGTGTATTATCTCTTCCAAGATACCTGTAATAAGAACCATCAGCATTGTAAATGGGTATGGCTGGTGCTGCCACAAAAATGGAATACAAGGGTGCAGTTATATCTGCAACGTATCGCTGCAAGCGAAAACTGCTGCTTGATCCGTAAAAATTTGCACCTACTTTTACTTTATCAGTAAATTTTTTCTCGGCACCCATTCTTACGGAATATCTTTCCATATTGGTATTTTTTAAAACACCATTTTGTTTAAAATAATTACCCGACAAATAAAGTTTGGATGTTTTATCGTTACCACTAAGACTAATTGTTCTGTTTAATACAGATGCCTGTTGAGTGGTAGCATTCCACCAATTAGTATTAGTTACAGGAAAACTTGATGGAAAAACTGGTGGCTTATTATTTTCTGCAGCTATTGCATTTTGAATAGCTACATATTGCGGACCACTTAATAGGTCTAGCTTATAGGTTACATACTGCTGCCCATTTGATGCATCAGCTTCTATTTGCATTTTGCCTGGCTTCCCTTTTTTTGTAGTGATCAGTACCACTCCATTTCCACCTCTTGCACCATAAATTGCTGCAGCAGAAGCATCTTTCAGTATTTGAATATCTTCTATATCATTGGGGTTAATAAACTTACCATTATCGCTTATAAATCCATCCACAACATACAATGGCTCATTGGTGGTATTAATGGAATTGCCTCCCCGTATTGTTATTGCAATACTTCCTCCCGGAGAAAAATCTGATTGCTGCACCCTGACACCTGCTGCACGGCCCTGAATGGCTTGTGCTATATTAGATGTGCTTCCTCCCAAATTCATATGCTCGCTATTAACAGAACTTACCGAACCAGTAAGGTCTTTTTTCTTTTGCGTACCATAACCAACCACCACCACATCGGTTAATTGTTGCGTTAACAATTTTAACTTAACAATTACTTCTGTTTGATTAGCTGCTAAAATAATAGTTTCTGTTTCATAACCTACAAAACTAATAACTAAAATAGCTTTTTTTCCTGTTCCATTTAAAGTAAAGCGCCCACTTTCATTGGTAGTGGCATTCTCATTAGTACCCTTTAAAGTTACGGTGGCCTTATCAAGTGGAGTATTATTTTCAGATAATACTGTTCCGGAAATTTTAGTTTGGGAAAAGCAGGTTGTGCTTATAAATCCAGATAAGAACAAAATAAGAATTTTGATCAGTTTCATATGCAGTTGTTTTAAATGTGTAATCCAAAATAAAATAAATAATTTAGTTTTTGAACATCGCCATTTTGAGAATGGGTTACGCAACCGTTTGTTTTGGCCACGCAAACGTTTGCGCCATTTTTTCGTTATTCTCATTTAACGGGTTAAATTGCACAAATGGATAGTAAGATTATAACCATCAAAGAGATTGCCCGGCAATTGAATATTTCTCCTTCTACCGTTTCCCGTGCATTACATGATCATAAAAGTATTGGACTAAGGACTAAAACACAAGTTCAGCAATTAGCAAAAGAATTAAATTACGAACCTAATCAAACAGCCATTTTTTTTCAGCAACGCAAAACATTTACAATTGGAGTTATACTACCTGAGCTATCAGAAGCATTTTTTTCCTCTGCTATAAGTGGTATTGAAGATTGTGCCACTAAAAATAATTACACAGTTTTGATGGGGCAATCACACGATGAGGAAGAAAGGGAAAAACAATTGGTTGAAACAATGAAGAGCCATCGTGTAGATGGATTAATTGTATCTATTGCAAAGAACACAATAAACTATGAGCATTTTGAAATTTTGAAAAAATATGATATACCTATCGTATTTTTTGACTGCGTTCCCAATATGCAGAACATACATTATGTAGCCTGTAATATGGCTTCTGGCACAACACAGGCTTTTACATTTTTAAGGAAGCTTGGGCACAAAACAATTGGTATGATTAACGGGCCAATGAATTTGCTGGCAAGTAAAGAAAGAGTAGAGGGCTATAGAAATGGCTTAACAAAAGCAAGACTGAAATATGACCCTTACTTAATTATATCCTGTGACCTTAAAACAGAAAGTATTTATAAAGCAACTGAAAAATTATTATCACTTAAAAACAGGCCTACTGCAATAATTGCTTTTAACGATTATGTTTTATTAGATGCTGTACAAGCAGCAAAAAAATTAAAACTAAAAATAAATATAGATATCAGTTTTGTAAGCTACGCCAATTTACCTATTAGCAATTATTCAGCTCATCCTCCTCTGGCTTCAGTAGAGCAATTCTCTTACCAGCAGGGGCAGAAAGCTATGGAAATAATGCTGGATCTATTGGTGAAGGACAAAACGGAAAATGAAAACGTTACTTTCTATAAAATAATTTTAGAGCCCCAACTGGCTATACACATTAAAGTTTAACCCGTTAAAATTAAATTACACAAACGTTTGCTTAAAGATTAATGAATTTGGTTTATTATGTTTGATAATAAATTAAATTTTAATTTTTCCGCTATATGCTTAAATCTATAGTAAAGCTGTATGGATTTTCAGAAAATGAATGTGAATTTAAATCTTTTGGAAACGGACTCATCAATAATACCTGGTTATTAGAATGCCAGGGAGAAAAATTTATTTTTCAAAGAATAAATGATACCGTATTTACCTCCCCTACAATGATTGCAGAAAACCTTCATCACCTGAAGGCATTTTTTACTGAACATTTTCCAGACTATCTTTTTATTAATCCGCTACCCACTTTACAAAATGAAGAAATGGTTTTTATACCTGAAAAGGGGTATTTCAGAATGTTCAAATTTGTAAAGGGGTCTGTCACTTTCAATACTGTAGACAATTCTGTTATTGCTTTTGAAGGTGCCAGGCAATTTGGAAAATTTACCCGATTACTTTCCTTGTTTGATATTAGACTCCTGCATATTACCCTCCCTGATTTCCATAACCTCAGTTTGCGCTACGAACAATTTGAAATAGCATTGGAAAAGGGAAACAGCGTTCGTATTGAAGAATGTAAGTCAACGATCAGATTTATAAAAGAGCAAAAAGAAATCGTCGATACTTATAATCTAATAAAATTGGATAAAAATTTTAAAAAAAGAGTTACACACCACGATACCAAAATCAGCAATGTTTTATTTGATAAAAATGGTAAAGGGCTTTGTGTAATTGACCTGGATACTGTTATGCCTGGCTACTTTATCAGCGATGTTGGTGATATGATCCGAACTTACCTTTCCCCTGTTAGCGAGGAAGAAAAAGATTTCTCAAAAATTCATATACGTGATGAATATTTTCAGGCTATTGTGGATGGTTATTTAACTGAAATGAAAAATGAACTGAGCGAAGAAGAAAAAAATTATTTTGTTTATGCCGGGAAATTCATGATTTACATGCAGGCAATCCGTTTTTTAACAGATTATATAAACAATGATATTTATTATGGTGCAAAATATGAAGGGCATAATTTAATCAGATGTAATAATCAGCTGGAATTGCTGAAACAATTATTGATAAAGGAAGATCTATTACAATCCATGGTAACTTCTTATATGGAAAATACACTTGTATAGATTTAATTATTACTTTCCGATACAGAACTGGCTAAATATAAGGTCAAGTACTGTTTCGTTGGTTATATCCCCTGTAATCTCTGAAATAAAATGCAGGCATCTGCGGATATCCAATGCTAACAGATCTCCGGGGATATTATTATCAAGGCCATTTTTAATTTCAATTAATGATTGCTGTACCTGTTGCAATGCTTCATAATGTCGTGCATTGGTAACAATTGTATTTTCAGTATTAAGATTTCCTTTAATTATTTTACCTACCAACTTTTGTTTAAGTAAATTAATATGATACTGTTGTTTTGCAGAGATAAATAATACATTTTGGCCGGCAAATTTTTCAGCAGCAGCAACATCACCCAACAGGTCAGTTTTATTACCTACCAGTAAATAATTTTTATTTTTCTCCCGTATAAGTGTTGCAGCCGCTTCCAGTTCTCCCGGCGTTTCTGTATTGGCATCAAAGATATAAATCACTTCATCTGAGTATTGAATTTTCTCCTTACTTTTTTCTATTCCAATTAATTCTATAACATCCTTACTGTCTTCTCTTATTCCTGCAGTATCAATTAACCTGAATAAGATTCCGTCAATATTTATTATTTCTTCAATGGTGTCTCTTGTAGTTCCAGCAATTTCACTCACAATTGCTCTGTTCTCATTTAATAATGTATTTAACAGGGTTGATTTACCGGCATTGGGCTTACCTATAATTGCCACACTTACTCCATTCTTTATTACATTTCCTAACTGAAAGGATTGCAATAAATTATTTGTTATTATTCCTGCATTTTCAATTAAAGCATAAAACTTTTTTCTGTCAGCAAATTCCACATCTTCCTGGCTAAAATCAAGCTCCAGCTCTATCAATGCCGAAAACTGAATTAATTCTTTTCTCAAATTTTTCAGCACACTGCTAAATCCTCCACGAATATTATGCAATGCTGTTTGCTGCGATGCTTTGGTATTACTGGCAATTAAATCCGCCACAGCTTCTGCCTGGGTTAAATCTAATTTGCCATTTATAAATGCTCTTTGTGTAAACTCTCCCGGCTTTGCCATCCTTGCCCCTTTTCTAATACAAGCTTCAAGAACCTGTTGCTGCACATAAGGGCTTCCGTGGCAACTAATCTCCACCACATCCTCGCCAGTATAACTTTTTGGATTTTTAAATAATGAAACTACTACTTCGTCAATTGTTTTATTTTCTTCTTTTATCAATCCCACATGCAGTGTATGTGAAGCTTGTTGTTCCATGTTTTTTGACGGGAATAACGTATTAGTAATTACAATAGCATTTTTTCCACTTAACCTTATAACACCTATTGCCCCCACACCGGGTGCTGTTGCTATCGCAACAATTGTATCATCCCAGCCTGAAAGGTTTTGCAACATGATGCAAAGATACCCTCTCCTGTTGCTTCAGGAAAAACTTTATAGCTGATTTTTTAAAAGCAATTTTTTATCTGCATCATTAATCTCATCAATAAAATAATGTTTTATATTATTGATAGTTACTTCATCGGCCATGTCCACAAAATTTTTAAATGAAGATTCAGCGCCAGGCTTTATAATAAGCACCATATCATTTGCTGTTCCTTTTGCCATTTTTACAGCAGCTGATTTTTGCAATAAAATTGTTCTTATCCCTTCTGGAGTAAAAGCAGTTTCTTTAACTGCGGGACTATTCTCAGGCATTCCTTCGTAATAAAAAATTCTATTGTCTTTATCGAGCATTACTGTTAACACACAGGTTTCACAAATGGGTGATGGGCCACCTTTATCATTTGGTGTTACCAAATTCATTGCTGTTGGCCTTGCCATAGATGTGGTAAACACAAAAAAGGTAAGTAATAAAAAACCCAGGTCAACCATTGGGGTTAAATCTACCCGGGTACTTTTTTTATTTAGTTTTTTGCCGTGTTTATGTTTGGAGGAAGTTGCTGTTCCTATTTCTGCCATAGCTGTAAGTTTTTACTAAGATGGCTCCCGGGTTGTTTTCCATAATACAGGCATAAAAAAACCTTTCAGCAAACTGAAAGGTTTTTTTATAATTAATATTTTTATTTATTATTCTTCTACCAAAAAAGTAATGGGCTGGCGGCGGTAAGCGTTTACATTACGGCCATTTTGTATAGCCGGAACCCAGCTTTTAGTTTTTTTAATTACTCTTTTTGCCTCATCGCAAATGCCATATCCGGGATCATTTTCGCAGGTAATATCACTAAGGCTGCCATCTTTACTAACTACAAATCTTACTGTTACTTTGTAGGTGCCTGCTGCTGCTCCGTTTTCCGAAGCTACTCCACCATTTAGATTTTTTTGTAGAAAAGCATGCCATGCAGCATCCCCTCCGGGAAAAGCGGCTTCTACTTCCACTTTAGTAAAAATCTGACCTTCGTCATCATCTTTTTTTATAACTTCAACCACGCCTGTTCCTTTTTCTTCTGTAGGAGCAACAACTTGGTTAGTGTTCTCAGTTTCCACAGTTTTTGTACTGATGGCCTGATTTTCTTTAATCTCCTCAATTTTTTCTTCAGGCTTAACCTCCTCGTCTTTTACAATTTTTGGAGGGGTAAACTTAACCTGGTTAATTTCGGGAGGTGGAGGTGGTTTTGGTGGCGGTGGCGGCGGAACTACCGGTGGTGGCGGTTCTTTTTTCAGTTCTGCCATTTGCGTATCTCTTACATCAATAGTGTCTTTTTTGCCTTTGCCAATAATATTTGCAAAAACAGAACTTAAAAAAACTAATAATGCAACAGCAGCAGTTATCAGTAAAGCTTTGGTAAGCCTTCCGCTGTATGACTTACGAAGTTCATAAGCGCCGTACTGCTTGTTTTTTCCATCGAATATAATATCGAGGACATCAGCACTTAAAATTTTATTTATATCCATTGTTATAGACTTTGTTAATTAGATTCAAAATTGAAACAATTCCATAAAGTTATTTCCCGGTATTGGCTTCTTCTGTTTTTTGAATTAGCATTTCCTCTGTTGCTGTAATATCCACTTCTGCATAGTGCCCTGGAGGAACATTACTTATTGTCATCTCATCCAGAATATCAATTGCATTTTTAAAAGTAGCGTCATTATTAGCTTTAATAATGTACATCAAATCGCCAATAGGGGTATTTTTTGCCTTAGTGGCTATCAATTCCCTTATGTCTTTAAAGTTTGAACTTTTAAACTGCTCGCTGATTGTTTCCGGAAGCAATTCGCCAAAATAATAAAACACGTGATCATTTTTACCCAGTAAAAGTGTCATTGCACCTGAGTTTTTTACTTTTAACTGATTTGCCGGATCGTCCTTGGGTTCATTCATTGCCATACCTTTTGGTGTGCTCATTGTTGTAGTAAACACAAAGAAGGTAAGTAATAAAAAACCCAAATCAACCATTGGCGTAAGATCGACCCTGGTGGATAATTTTTTTGGTTTTTTGACGCCGGGGCCTTTTTTATGGCCACCACCCGACGAAGTATCCATTTCTGCCATATCAATATATTTTAACTCCGCATTAAGCGAAGTTGGTTAACTAAACTTATTTTGCCCCCTCTGCTTTAGGGGGATTTTTAGCCAATTCAGAATCACCGGGAATACCCTCAGGATTGGTTACAATCTTAAACTTAAAAATATCGTTCTTTTTAAACGCTATTTTAATGTTTTTAAAAGCAGGGTATTTAGCAAGATTATCGCCTTTAAGTAATAAATTAAGATTATCAATTGATTCTCCACTGTAAGCATTTTTAACACTGCTTATCCAGTCGGCTAATTCATTATTGGTGCTGTCACTGGGAATACCATCCATTTTGCTGGCAGGTATCCCCTCAGATAATTGTAGAAAACTTTTAAGTTTACTAAAAGGCATTCCAATAAAATCAAGTTTTCTAAGCTTAGCTATTTCCGTAGCATTTAAACCTAAGCTTTTTGCAGCATTAATATCATCAATAATTGCATTTTTATGCTTTCTGTCGTTGAGCATTAAAAAAACCTTCCCGTCTTTTCCGAGTGTAACCACAACAGCTTCGTCTTTTACAACTTTTGTTGAAACTGATGTAGGTGTAACTACAGGTACTGCCTCCGGAGGTTTGGTTTTAGTTGCCAGAATAAAGAACGACAACAGCAGAAAAGCCACATCACACATCGCCGTCATATCGATGTTGGTGCTTTTACGTGGTATTTTAACTTTTGGCATTATTAAAAAAATTTAAGTGATTACTTACAGATGCAAAAACACTATGCTTCCATACCATTATTTGTAAAGGGAAGCAAAACTTTGTGTTAAAGTAAATCCTGATTCGTCAATACCATAAGTTATCCCATCAATTTTTGTAGTAAATATATTATACATAATAATGGACACAGCTGAAGTACCAATACCTAAAGCCGTATTATACAAAGCCTCAGAAATACCTACAGATAATTGCTCTGCTGCAGCGCCACCGCCTCCATCTCCACCTAAGTTACCAAAAGCCCTGATCATACCCATTACAGTACCTAACAAACCCAACAGGGTTGCAACAGAAGCAATGGTAGAAAGGAATACTAAATTTTTCTCCAGCATTGGTAATTCCAATGAAGTAGCTTCTTCCACTTCTTTTTGTATGGCCATTACTTTTTGGTCGGTGCTTAACTCACTATTACCAATCATATCCTTGTAACGGTGAAGGCCTGCTTTCATTACGTTACCAACTGAACCTTTTTGTTTATCACATTCTGCCAAAGCAGCATCAACATTTTTATTGGCCAAATGGTACTGTACTTTACGGATAAAATCTGCATTGCTGCCTGTACCGTTTGCTTTTGAAATAGTTAAAAAACGCTCGATAACAAAAGTAAGAACGGTTAAAAAACAACCGATTAAAACCGGAACAATAATACCCCCAAGATACATTTTACTTAAAGCTGTTTTTGGCTTTTCGTGACTGGGCCAAAACCATCCTGTTCCTGGTTTATCGAAGTTGGAACTGCTACCCAGCAAAAAACGCCAAATTAAGAAGCCAACAATAACACAAATAATTGGTGCTAAAAGGGAAATTGCATTACCTGATTTTTTTACCTGCACTGTAGTTGCTGGTTTTACAGATGGTTTTGTTTCTGCCATGACATTCAATTTTTAGTTAATGAAAATGTTTATTTTGTTAATTAATATTTGATTGCACAATTCTACTAAAAAATATAATCAAACAATCTTTTTTTGTTCACATTTTAAAATGCGGTGAGAACACAAGTTAATTAAATATTTGAAAGCAACAACTTGTAGGATATTTTTTTTTATTTTTTTAATCCGGATGCCATATTTGCACTTTTACATAAAAAAAATCAAAATAACCCAGCCGTATTATTTATTTACCATTTATCCATAAATATACTTATTTCAGAAGGTATTCAATATATTCGTTTTTAAACACTATTTGTTCAATATAAAATCAGTTACATGAATTATTTTTTTAAAAAGTTTTTCTTTGCTTTTTTTGCGGTATCGTTTGCGGCTGCAGCAACAGCACAGGATAAGCCTGCTGCCCCACCCCCGGCAATGCCGCCTGCTGCCCCGGCAAAGCCAGGACCCAAACCTTATAAAGAAGTTATTACCGATAAGGCTAAAACCAGTAGAGGTTTATTTACTGTTCACAAAATAGAGGATAAATACTATTTTGAACTGCCAGTTAAATTATTAGGCAGGGATATACTGGTAGTAAACCGGGTATCCAAATCATCAGTGGAAAGTGTTAAACAATTTTATGGCTATGCCGGCGACGAAATTGCACAAAGTGTTATTCGTTTTGATAAAGGGCCAAACAATAAAATTTTTTTAAAGAATATATCCTATAATGTAAATCCCTCCGACAGCACCAAGCCTATGTATCGTTCGGTTATGAATAGCAATATTCAACCCATTGCCATGGCTTTTGATATTAAAGCCAATGCTCCGGATAGTTTAGGGGGAGGCATTGTAATTGATATTAGTGATAATATTACCGCCGACAACGAAATTTTTGGTTTTGCAGGTGCTGCAAAATCACAATTTCAAGTGGGAAGTTTTCAGACTGATAAATCTTACATAATTAGTGTAAGGCCCTATCCCACAAACATTGAAATTACCACCGTTAAAACATTTTCTAAAAGTGCAGGTCAGTCTTTTCCCGGCCTTCCGCCTTCTCCACCAAGTCAGGCTACTGTAACATTAGAAATGAACAGCTCATTATTAATTTTACCTGAAAAGCCAATGAAGTCAAGATATCAGGATAGCCGTGTAGGATATTTTGCAACCGGATTTACCGATTTTGATGCTAATCCTCAAGGTGTAAAAGATATTAATTTAATTGCCCGTTGGAGATTAGAGGCTAAGCCGGAAGATATGGAGAAATACAAACGTGGCGAACTGGTTGAACCAGTTAAACCCATTATCTTTTATATTGATCCTACCACTCCAAAAAAATGGGTCCCCTATTTAATTCTTGGTATTAATGACTGGCAGGTTGCTTTTGAAAAAGCAGGTTTTAAAAATGCTATCATTGGAAAAGAAGCTCCTACCAAAGAGCAAGACAGCACCTGGAGTTTGGAAGATGCCCGTAACAGTGCCGTTATTTATAAACCTTCTACCATAGAGAACGCCTACGGCCCAAGTAATGTGGACCCCAGGAGCGGAGAAATTATAGAAAGCCATATTGGATGGTTTCATAACGTAATGAAATTATTACATGACTGGTATATGATACAGGCTGCTGCAATTGACTCCAGGGCTCGTAAAATGGTATTTGATGATGAGTTGATGGGGCAGTTAATACGTTTTGTGAGTAGCCATGAAGTGGGCCATACACTTGGCCTTCCCCACAACTTTGGCTCTTCTGCCGGAGTACCTGTAGAAAATTTACGTAACAAAGCATGGGTGGAAGCTAATGGCCACACTCCCAGTATTATGGACTATGCCCGGTTTAATTATGTAGCTCAACCGGAGGATAATATTACTGCACCTGGTATTTATCCAAGAATTGGTGAGTACGATAAATGGAGTATTGAATGGGGGTACAAATTAATTCCTGAAGCCGCAACTGCTGAGGAAGAAGTGCCCATTTTAGATAAATTGATTGAATTGAAAGCAAACGATAAAAGATATTATTTTGGTCGTCAGGGTCAACCAGACGATCCACGTGACCAGAGTGAAGCAGTAGGCGACAATGCTATGAAAGCATCTAACTATGGTATTAAAAATCTACAACGTATTGTACCCAATTTAATTAACTGGACAAAACAGCCAAATGATGATTATACTGATTTAAATGACATGTATATAAACGTGGTCGGGCAATTCCGGAGGTATATCGGCCATGTATGCTACAACTTTGGTGGGGTATATGAAACATTAAAAAAGAACAACCAACCCGGTGATGTTTATGAATATGTAAGTAAAGCCACACAAAAAGAAGCTGTGGACTTTGTAAACAAACAGGTATTTACCACACCAACATGGCTTATTAACAAAGATATAGCCAGCAAAACAGGAGTAAATTCAACAACAACAATTTTAACTGTACAGGAAGGAGCTTTAAACCGAATGCTGAGTACAACAACCATGAACAAAATGTTGAATGCTGAAGCTTCGATTGGAAACCTGGCTTATACAGTAACTGATTTATTGAGTGATTTAAAGCAGGCTGTATTTACAGAACTTACTTCAAAAAAACCAATTGATATTTACAGGAGAAATTTGCAAAAGTCGTATGTAGAAAGATTAGGGGGTATTATTAATCCAACAGTTCAGGGAGGTATTACTTTTACATTTGGCAATGCGGCACCACCTATAGACACTAAGAAAAGTGATATTCTTTCTTATTTAAAAGGTCATGCTAAAGAATTAAAGGCAGCAGTGGATGCAGCTGCAATATCTTCGGCAGATAAAGCCACCAAATATCATTTACAGGATTTGAGTGACAGACTAAAGAAAATGCTTGATCCTAAGTAATAAAATTTAAACAATAATAAAATAGGCGATTCATAAATGAATCGCCTGTTTATTTTTCATCATAATTTATCTTTTGGCTAATATAGTTATTCGTACCTCAATGCATCAATTGGATTTAGCTTACTTGCTTTAATAGCAGGGTATAAACCTGCGGCTAAACCAACAAATGAGCACACCAAAATACCTGCTATTACCCAGGCCCAGGGAATTACCAACCCGGTTTTTAATAGTATAGCTGCTATATTACCAATTAAAATACCAGAAATAATTCCAACAACTGCACCCATCAAACTTATTAAGATACTTTCCCAAAGAAACTGATCCCTTACATCTTTTTTAGTACCCCCCAGTGCTTTTATAAGTCCTATTTCTTTTGTACGTTCGTTTACCGCAACTAACATTATATTCATTAAGCCAATAGCAGCTCCCAATAATGTTATTAATGCAATCGCAATCATGGCATATTGTAAATATTTTGAGGCAGAAAGAAATTTTTCTGCAATGCTGTCACTTTTATCCACAAAAAAATTATCCTCTTCCTTTACATCTAATTTACGTACCGGCCTGAAAGCTCCTTTTGCTTCTCCAATGGCAACATCTATCAGGTTAATATCACTAACCATTACCGCAATTACAAAAGATGAATTTTGTGTAGCATATAAACGGCGTATGTTATTGTAAGATGTAATCACCACTTTTCCGGTATTAAAAAAAGCACTGGAACCTTTATCTTCCAGAACCCCGAGTATGCGGTAAGGGATATGATCTACACTTATAATCCGGTCAACTGCTTTAGCAGAATTATCAGGATATAATTTTTCGGCCACACCACTACCTATCATACAAACATTGCGTCCACTTTCCACATCCGGAGCTGTTAGATTACGTCCATATGCAATTTTGTATCCGTTTAAATCAAGATAATTTTCATCTCCACCAGTAACATTAATATCCGGGTTGGTTTTTTTGGTTTCATTATTAACCACAATACTTCCTGCGCCCCTAATTGCCAAACCAACTATTGCGGGAAAATTATACTGTTCTTTAAATGCCTTGGCTTCTTGGTATGTAATAATTTTACCCGTACTTGATTTTTTTTCTTTTAAAGCAGATTTACTTGTTTTTTTTACATCTCGTTGCGGACCACCACCAAACCTGATATTCCGGTCTTTATACCTAACACTAAAAGCATTAGCCCCCATTGTGGAAAAGCTACTTGAAAGACTATTACTGGCAGCCTGAATTGCAGTGATAATAAGTATTAAAGCAAAAATACCCAATGCAATAATAATAACTGTGATAACAGTACGTAACCTGTTACCCACTATATTACGCCAGGACAATTTAAGGGTGTCTTTAAAAGTCATTGTATTTTATTGTGCCTAAAGTTAACTACAGAAAACAGATAGCAGAAAAAAATTTTTATGAGTGGTAAGAAAAAAGCCGGGGATCAGAAAAGGTTACTACTGATTTTGTTTGTAAAATTAACGGGAATAAAAAATGATTAATAATACAGCCAGTCAGTTATAAAATTGGGATATACCCCCAGAATAATAATTACAGCAGCAGTAATTAAAAGTAAAATTTTAAAGCCTGGCGTAACATCAAAGGTTTGTTCAGTTTCAGCAGTACTGTCTTTAAAATACATAGCCTGTACTACTCTAAAATAGTAGTAAGCACTTATTGCCGCACATAAAACAGCAAGAATAACAAGCCACAGATGATGCCCATCTTTAATAGCAGCAAGTAACATGTAAAATTTACTTAAAAACCCTGCTGTTAAGGGAATACCAGTAAGTGAAAATAAAAAAATGGTTGCAGTAAAGGCAAGTACAGGTTGCTTTTTTGCAAGCCCGTTAAATCCATCAATGGTATAATCATTCATTTTGATGAGAACTGCAAAAAAGCCAATGGTGGCTAAGCTGTAAGCGGCTGTATATAATACTAACCCTTCTTTTGCTTTTTCACTTAAAGCAAAAACAGCAAATAACATAAACCCTGCCTGGGCAATACTGGAATAAGCCAGCATGCGTTTTACACTTTGTTGAAATACTGCAGTAAGGTTACCAATAACCAAAGTGGCTGCAGTAATAATTACAATTAGTTTTTGCCATTGAGGCTGTACGGTGCCAAAAGCATTTTCGAACAAACGAACAAAAGCAAAGAACCCTGCAACCTTTACAATAGTAGCCATAAAGGAAGTAAATACAGTTGGTGCCCCATCATACACATCGGGTGTCCAGAAGTGAAAGGGTGCAGCAGATACTTTAAATGACATTGAAATTAACAAAAGTACCAACCCCACTGCAATCATTACCGGCATTTTACCGGCACCCATATTTATTTTATCAAGAAAAAATGATGCAGATTCATTACCCCCATAAATAAAAGCAATACCCATTAGCATTATGCCGGTAGAAAATGCCCCCATCAAAAAATATTTAAGCGCTGCTTCATTACTTTTTAAATTCCGTTTATCACTACCAGTTAATATGTACAGAGGAATTGAAATAATTTCGATACCAATAAAAAGCATCAGAAGCGTATTAAAAGTGGCAACTATACCCACACCGCAAAGGATAAAAAATATCAGCGCAAAATATTCCGAAACATGTGTTCCCACTTTTTCAAAATCGCGGCCATTAAGTAAAAAAAACAATAAAGTACATACCAGTATTACTGTAATAAAGGTTAAATGGTATGCAGAATTTAATGCATTTATATTCAGCATATCTTTTACGTCTATACCAAATAAAGGTTCCCTGTAAAATAGTTCCATGCAATTGGCAATAATAATGAGTACCAGGCCGCCAATAGCAATATATTTAGGGATGCTTTTATTTTTTATAAATGCACCAGTCAGCATCATTACAATACCCCAAATTGCTGTTAATATAAT
This sequence comes from Ferruginibacter sp., assembly GCA_043719495.1. Lineage (GTDB taxonomy): Bacteria > Bacteroidota > Bacteroidia > Chitinophagales > Chitinophagaceae > Ferruginibacter. The sequence goes on from JAYSTT010000212.1 coordinate 21,864, forward strand.
TTCGTTCATATGCCCCTGTTCCCAAAAGGGAATTATTGTGTTTTGTTTATAATTATTTACCCTTTCCTGTTAATAGTATTACTGCATCTTTAGTTAAATCAAACATTGGTTGCGGAAAAATACCTACCAAAAATATAGCTACTACTATTACAGCAAGTATTATTTTTTCGTTCGGGTTAATTTCTTTAATTGATGCGGTAACCGGATTCACCTCCCCATAAAAAACTTTTTGTACCATATTTAAAGTATAAACAGCCGCAAGTATAATACTGATACCTGCAATTGCAGCCATCCAGATATTGAATTTAAACAAGCCGCTAAACATCATAAATTCTCCTACAAAAGCATTAGTTAATGGTAATGCAATATTTGCAAGGGCAATTACAACCAGCATTATTGTAAGCATCGGTGCCTTGTGTGCAATACCACCCAACTGAGATATTTTTCTTACCCCGGTTTGCTTTTCAATTAAATCAACCACAATCCACAAACCAATAATATTTATACCATGGCTGAACATTTGAATCATTACCCCCTGCACAGCAATTGAGGTAGAAGAAAATATGGCCGCACACATTAAACCAATATGTGCAATAGATGAATAGGCCACCAATCTTTTTAAATCATCCTGTTTTATTGCAATTAAACTGGCGTATATCATCCCAAAAACGGATAAGCCAATTACAAGCATACTGTTTTTTTCAACTGCCAGTGGAAATATTGGAATTAACCAACGCAATAAAGCAAATACCCCCATCTTAACCATAATACCGCTTAATACCATTGTTACTGCTGTTGGTGCCTGCTCATAAGTATCAGGCTGCCAGGTATGAAAAGGGAAGACAGGCATTTTAATGGCAAATGCTGTAAAAAATAACCAAAATAACCAAAACTGGTCTTTAAAAGAAAGACGAAGATCATAAAAAACACTTAATGCAAATGAGGCTTCATGATTTTGAGTAACTGCCGGTGTTTGCAGATACAAATAAATAATCCCAATCAACATCAATAAAGAACCTGCAAATGTGTACATAAAAAATTTGAATGTAGCCTGTATTCGTTTTTCTCCACCCCAGCGGCTGCATAGAAAATAAACCGGAATAAGTGCCAGCTCCCAAAAGAAATAAAATACTAACGCATCCATTGCTGTAAACACACCCATTAAACCAGCCTGGGATAATAACATTA
>JAYSTT010000213.1:0-1544 GCA_043719495.1 Ferruginibacter sp.
AACAGTTAACTAAAATGCCTGATTGATAAGCCATCGCTGTATTGATGTTTGCTTTTTTGTAAAATGTTAAATAATTCTTAAAAGAGATTTAAACGATTAAAAGCAGGCAGCTTTTAAAATGTTGAAAGCGTCGCAACCGCAATTAACAACATTGTATTATCTCAATACGCTTATTTTTTTTTTAGGGAAGAGAGATAAATTTCGAGGGCGCTAACCATACTGGGAGCCTGCGGTTGTGGCGCTTTTATATCCAACACCAGGCCCGCTTCCTCAGCCGCTTTAAAGGTATTGGCCCCAAATGCGCCAATGGTTGTGCCATTCTGCTTGAACTTGGGAAAATTCTCCATAAGGCTTTTAACCCCACCAGGCGTAAAAAAGCAGATCAGGTCGTAATTCCGGGCAATTACATCGGTTATGTCGTTACTGATAATTTTATATAAAACAGGAGTCGCATATTCACAGTTATGCATTTTAAGCCAGTTGGTTATTTCACTGTCAAATAACTCGGAGCAGGGATATAGGAATTTCTCGTTGTCCTTATGCTTATTAATAACGTCAAACAGGCTTTTATTGGTGCCATCTGCACTGTAAAACACTTTACGTTTGCGATACAGGATAAATTTTTGAAGGTATAAAGCCACCGCCTCAGTAATACAAAAATATTTGGTTTCCTGCGACACACTAACTTTCATTTCATCACAAATGCGAAAAAAATGATCTATAGCATTACGGCTTGTGAAAACCACTGCCGAAAAACTGGCAATATCTATCTTTTGCTTGCGAAATTCCTTTGCCTGAATACCATCTACTACTATAAACGGGTGAAAATCGAGGTTCAGATTATATTTTTTGGCCAAGTCAAAGTACGGCGATTTGTCGCCATCAGGCTTAGGTTGGGTAATGAGTACTTTTTTTACTGTTTTCCCTAAGGTAACAGCGTATGTTGAACCATTTTTAACCATAATCGTGACTGGGTGGTAAGCAAAACTACAGGTTTTTAGTTAAATAAATCATTAAACCCTTGTAAATCAGCATTAGGGGCAATATTTCCAGACTTATTATGTATAAAAAGAAATGGAATTTGCTGATTTTTAATTGATTTTGTACAAGCCCATACGACCGGAAAAAACGTAGTAGTAGAAAAATGCCGATACATATCAAAGAAACCAGGGTGGCAATTTCAATAATCTGCTTATCAGAAAAAGTAAGAATAATTATAAAAAACGCTAGAAAAATGCCGATTATTTTATTAATAAGAAAAATCACAAAAACATAAATATTAACCACCTCTTCCAACCCTGTTATCCAGCCGGTAAACTTTAATGTGCAAAATTTTATAAAATAAACCATTCCCATCAGCGCTATTGAGGAAAAAACTGCTATCCATGTGTTATCTGTATTAAACATCCGGTAATGCGATAATAGTAAATATGCATAAATACCACCGCTGATCACAAAAAAGATATTAAAAAGAAAGGATGGAAATTTTGCCTGCAAAAGCTGATCGGTTATCTGGTTTTGCCTGAGCGAAGTATTAAAAAATA
>JAYSTT010000214.1:0-3779 GCA_043719495.1 Ferruginibacter sp.
GCCTGCTGTAGTTTCTGTTATCAGCACCAGTCCAGTCTTTTGCCTGAATTAATTCTGCATTTATTTTAAATGCAAATTTTTCAGAAACCTTATTGGCCCATCTTAAATTCCAGTTGTGATAAGGGGTTGCAGAGTTTGAACCTTTACCTACATTCATCATACCTTCTTTTACAAGAAAAGATAAACCCTGGTATTTAAAAGGATTTTTGCTGGTCATTAATAATGTTCCGTTCATACCGCCAGGGCCATATAATGCGGATGATGCACCCGACAGTAATTCAATATTATCAACATCCAACTCACTTAAACCAATAATTGCACCCACCGAAAAGTTAAGGCCGGGGGCAAGGTTATCCATACCATCAACCAATTGATTAAACCTTGTGTTGCCGCTGCTATTAAAACCACGGGTGGTAGGTGTTTTAAAAGTTAAGGAAGATGTAGTTACGTCCACACCTTTTAACGCCATCACCACATCATAAAAATTTGCGGCTGGTGCATTGCGGATATTTGCTGCACTCACCCTTTCAATTGAAACCGGCGACTCCATAATTTTTTGAGGAACCCTTGTGGCAGATACTACAACTTCCTGCCCTAATGCAGCAGAAGGTTTAAACTCTACCTGGGTAAAGCCTGCACTGCTTATTGTAACTTCCTGCAACTCGTACCCTACCGAAGAAATTAATAGTGTAACTGGTAAACTTTTTACCGTTATTTTAAAGTTTCCTTTATCATCTGTAAAGGTTCCGGCAGAACCACCTTTAATTGTAACAGAAACAGCTCCTGCACCTTCTTTAGTATTGCTGTTTCTTACATTACCGCCGACAGTTACATTTTGTGCAAAGGCTGCAAATGTTACAGCATTAGCCAGTAAAAAAGTAACCACATAGCTTGCAAATTTTCTCATATAGCTTTTGTTTGGGTTTTAAATATCAGGCAAAATAAGCATTGTTATTTCTCTTTAAAAATTTTATTTTCAACTGCCTGTTAATATATTACAATAACAAATTTAGGCTTTTATAGCACTTGATGTTAATTTAGCAGTATGGCTTCAATTAAATTCCCCAATCAAACTAATTTTTACAAAGGAAAAGTCAGAGATGTTTACTCTATTTCTAATAACTTATTAGTAATGATTGCCAGTAACCGCATATCGGCTTTTGATGTTATACTCCCCCGCCCTATTCCATTTAAAGGACAAGTATTAACACAAATTGCTGCTTACATGCTTAACGCAACCAAGGATATATGCCCTAATTGGCTAATATGCACACCTGCGCCAAATGTAAGTATTGGTAAAAGATGTGAACCTTTTAAAATTGAAATGGTAGTACGTGGCAATTTAACCGGCCATGCCTGGCGAACATATTCTGGCGGAAATAAATCTTTATGCGGTATTAAAATGCCCGATGCGATGAAAGAGAATGATTATTTTCCTGCGCCAATTATTACCCCCAGCACAAAAGCATCTGAAGGCCATGATGAAGATATTAGTGCTGAAGAAATCATCAAACAAGGTTTAGCCACTGCAAATGAATGGGAAATATTAAGCCGTTATGCACTTCAACTTTTTGCCCGTGGAAAAGAAATTGCTGCTAAGCAGGGTTTGATTTTAGTAGATACCAAATATGAGTTTGGTAAAATGGGCAATGAAATTATTTTAATGGATGAAATTCATACACCCGATAGCAGCCGGTATTTTTATGCTGATGGTTTTGAACAAAGGCAGCAAAAAGGTGAACGCCAAAAACAATTGAGTAAAGAATTTGTAAGAGAATGGCTGATTGAAAATAATTTTATGGGTAAAGACGGGCAAACTGTTCCGGCAATGAGCAACGAATGGGTGGAGACTATCAGCAAAAGATATATTGAATTGTACGAAAAGATAATTGGCCAAAAATTTGTGCCACAGCAATTAAGTGATAAGGAAACAGAAAAAATAATTATTGAAAAATTAGAGAATTTATAATTAAGAAAAAATTTACCAATCTTTAAAAAGCTGGCAACCGGTTTAAAAAATCAACGGATTAGATATGAAAAAAAACTTGATCTATCTTTTTTTATTGTGTACCCTTTCTGCTGCTGCACAAAAAGAACAATATTTATTAATTGGTACTTATACCGGCGGCAAAAGCGAAGGTATTTATGTATATAAATTTAATACCTCCACAGCCGATAACAGTTTTGTAAGTGTTGCAAAAAGTTCCAACCCATCTTTTCTTGCCGTGTCACCCAATCAAAAATATGTGTATGCAGTAAATGAAAATGCCGACAGCACAAGGTTTACTGTTGGAGGAAGTATTTCGGCTTTTTCATTTAATAAATCAACCGGAATTTTAACTGAAATAAATAAACAACCATCTGGCGGTAAACATCCCTGTTATGTGGCGATAGACAAAACAGGTAAATGGATTTTTGCAGGCAATTACACCAGCGGTAGCATTGGTTTACTTCATGCAAATAACGATGGTTCTTTAGATACCTTAAAACAAGTAGTACAGCATAATGGCAGTGGCCCAAATGCAGAAAGGCAGCAAGGGCCGCATGTACATTCCACCAATCTTTCGGCAGATAATAAATATTTGTACGTACCCGATTTAGGCATTGATAAAGTAATGATTTATGCTTTTGATAAAAATAAGGGGGCATTAAAATTAAAATCGGCAGCAACATCCTTACCGGGTAATGGCCCAAGGCATTTTGAATTTGCCCCTAATAATAAATTTGCTTACCTGATGGAAGAAATGACGGGCACTGTAGTTTGTTATAAAGCAATAAATGGCAACTTGCAATTGCAGCAACGCATCAGTGCATTGCCCTCCGATTTTAAGGGAGTAATTGGCAGTGCCGATATTCACGTTTCGCCGGATGGAAAATTTTTATATTGCAGCAACCGTGGAGATGCCAATTCTATCAGCATATTTACTATACATCCCACTGATGGAAAACTAACTTTGATCGGCCATCAATCTACTTTAGGTAAAACACCCCGTAATTTTAATTTTGACCCCAGCGGTAATTTTTTATTAGTAGCCAATCAAAACACTGATGATATTGTAATTTTTAGAATTGATAAGAAGACGGGATTACTAACTGATACCCGTAAAAAGATTAACGTGGGCAATCCGGTTTGTTTAAAGTGGATCTCCTCAAACTAAAAAAGATATAAGATTAACTTTAAATAACCCCAATTAAATCTTCCTTATCATCCTCTGATAATTCGTACGACTCAAAAAGTTTTGCTTCCATCGCTGCTGTTTTTTTAACCATTAAAATAGTTATAATTATAGAACCTACTTCAATAAAATTGCTGATGATTTGAGCATAAGTAGCAGAGATTAGACCATCATAAGAAGTTTCATCTTTAAAAAATCGGTAAGCAAATCTGGTGATAATAGCAGAGATAAGATAAATAGCCCACCACCAGCCTACAAGCGAACTACCTTTAAAAGAAAGTAAATTTTTAGTAGCCTCCTGTGTTTTGTTCCAAATTTCATTCATAATCTGGTAAGGCCTAGCCAAATTTAAGAAAGGCACAAACCAGGCACCAGCTGCCCAGCCCTCGGTGTAAAGCAGGTTAACCTGCTGCGTTAAATGCAAATTATTATAAGCCCGCCTGAACCATAAAATAAAAAATACAATACTGCAAATAATTACAATAAGGTTACCAATGGCAATAATAGAAACCCTCATATCATTTGCATTTGCTGCTTCCACATCATTAGCGCCGGATTTAAAAGAATTTAAGAGGCTTAACTGCATAAAATCGGAGGCGATGG
>JAYSTT010000215.1:0-1542 GCA_043719495.1 Ferruginibacter sp.
TTTACTTAAAAACCGGTAAGTGCAGCATCAATTAAAAATGCCTTTACTTCCTGTTCACTTACTTCAAAGCCGGGCATAAAATCTACGGGTTCATCAAAGCTGATACCTTCAAAATAATTAAGCTGCCCCCTGAATAATTTCTCACTGAATAATTGACCAAAAAGCTCCGTGGTTCTTGTAGAAATTTCAGTTATGTTGTAGTGTTCTTTAATGATAAAATACAGATCAACATAATCTTTCCATTTACTTCTGAGCCCCATGGCAAAAGCTTTCATAGCGGCCAAATCAAGTAAGTCCGGTATTGTTATGCTTTTTTCAATTATTATGGGGTGTGGTACATCGTACTCAAAATTAAAAAAAGTAAATTTTACATCCCGGCATACTAAATTCAATTGCCCTTCTCTATTTAAAGTAACCACTAATGCTTCTTTGTTTTTTTTAAACTGGTCTATTATTTTTTTGGGCCTGATGATACCATTTTTAAATAAATCAAAATCAACGGACAACCGATGGCCAATATGCAAAGCAATGGCGGTGCCGCCAACCATATAAAATTCTTTTTTAAATGTTGATAATAAAGGCAACAACTGCTGTTGTTCAGCATTAAAGATTTCAAGATGCATATTTCTTAAAATACAGGGTAAAATAATTTTGAAATTCGGGAAAGTAATTTGAGCGGCTGCCCCATTTTTCTATTTGCTCAAAAAAAACGGTTGCAGCATTTTTAATACCTACAATGGCAAACAGGGCTTTTATATCTTCCTTATCAGCATAATTTATAAAAAATTCCAGCACCACAGGTAAAGGCAGGTTTTCCTTTTCACTATCTTTTGTGTACCAGAAAAGATGTGCATTTTTGCGTATCAAAGCCTTTAATTCGGGAGTGTTTTCCATACATTAAAGTTACTGAATTTATGGCGTAAATACCCCTTATCATCTGTTATAAAAAAACATGAAAGAACCATCATCTTTCTTTATGTTTTTGTTCGGGGTGGGCAGGCTTTTGGCATTTGAAGCAACAATGCCGCAGCGGTGAAATGGAATCGGAGTTTAAGGCGATAACGGATTCAATAACTGCAATATAATTTTTTCCTCTACAAAATCGGGAGCGGCAATTGCCCAAGATTGAGGTAAAATGCAACTTCAGCAAACTTTGCCGTTACCGGCAAGATTAGTTAGTTTTAAGCAATATTTAATCCGAATTCTTGCCGGTAAACACTTTATAAACATTAAAATGAAATACCTCTCAGTAATTGAGTTTGCAAAAAAATGGAGTATTCCGGAAAGAACTGCCCGAAACTATTGTGCTGCCGGCAAAATTAAAGGTGCTTTTTTAACTGGTAAAACCTGGGCAATTCCGGAAGATGCCTCATTGCCTCAAAAAGGAAAAGAAAAGAAATTCAGCAACAATACATTGCTCAATTACCTGAAAGAGCAAAAAGACATGAAGCTGAAAGGCGGCATTTATCACCGTACACAAATTGACCTTACCTACAACAGCAACCGCATTGAAGGCAGCAGGCTTACACACGACCAAACCCG
>JAYSTT010000216.1:0-1539 GCA_043719495.1 Ferruginibacter sp.
TGCGTTTTCCTTTCTTTGATTTTGAAGCCGATGATGCCATTAACTATGGTGGTATTGGCGCCGTAATTGGCCACGAAATGACCCATGGTTTTGATGACCAGGGCCGCCAGTTTGATGCCGATGGTAACTTACAGGATTGGTGGACAAAAGCTGATGCCGATGAATTTAAAAAACGTGCTGATGAAGTGGTACAACAATATAATGGCTTTACTATTTTAGATACCATGCATGTAAATGGAAAATTAACTTTAGGCGAAAACCTTGCCGACCTGGGTGGTTTAAGCATTGCATACGAAGCTTTTAAAAATACCAAACAAGGGCAAGGCACCGAAATGATTGATGGCTTTACACCCGACCAGCGTTTCTTTTTAAACTGGGCACAGGTTTGGCGCAATAATATTTTGCCCGAAGCTGCAGCACAACGTATTGTTACCGATAACCACTCACCGGGCATGTACCGTGCAAACGGGCCACTTACCAATATGGATGCTTTTTACAAAGCTTTTGATGTAAAGTTTGGAGATAAAATGTACAAGGCACCGGAGAAGAGGACGAAGATTTGGTAGGGTAAATTTTTAGATATTTTATTATAAGCCGTCTCACGTGGGTGAGGCGGTTTTTTTTGTGGGGAGCTTTATATTTTTGGTAAATTGCACTTATAAATTCTACATTTTTAAATTAACTGCAATCTTACATAAAACTTAGTAATTATGGCGAATAAAGAATACTCAGAAGCAGGTGATCCCATTTACCGTTATGAGGATGTAAAGCCAAAAGACTTTACTCTTGTAACAGGCGATGGAGAAAATATTGAAGCTATTTCTGAACATATAGAGAGGCATATTGGAAAAATAGAAAGCGTCTTCCACGAAATAATTTCCGACCTGGTACACATTGATGTTCATTGGGTGAAACCAACAGAAAAATTCCATTTCCATTCTCTTGTAACATCAGGAATGAGTGATAAACCCATGACTGTTCCCGAAGGATTGGAAGAATATAAATATGCTGAATTGTGCATCTTACTTCCCGGTAACTGGGCTATTGACGGAACAAACTACCAAACAATGGAAGAGGCTTTTAAAGACGAAAAAAATTATTGGCCTGTTCGTTGGTTAAAAACAATTGCCCGGTTCCCTCACGAGTATGATACATGGGTTGGACGTGGTCATACAATACCCAATGGTGAGGATGCAGAACCATTTGCAGACAATACAAAATTTGGATGTATGATCTTATTACCAAGCCTTAGCCTGGGCGGAAATTTTTATAAGTTGAAAATTAATGATGAAAAAGTTATAACCTTTTATTGCCTGTATCCACTTTTCAAAGAAGAAATGGAACTTAAGCTAAAGAAAGGCAGTGACGCATTAATAAACAAATTTGAAAAATATAGAGTAACTGATATAGTTGATATAGAAAGACCCAATACTTGTTTAAAAAAAGGGCTTTGGGGATTATGGTAAAGCCATATTCAACTTCATCATAAGAGGCGATTTTTTATTTATTCCTCTCATTCTCGATTTCCCAGGCGAGTCT
>JAYSTT010000217.1:0-1539 GCA_043719495.1 Ferruginibacter sp.
TATGGGTTTGGAAAAAACAAGAAATATACATCGTGTAATTATTGACCCTACAAATCCGAATGTGGTTTATGCAGGTGCAATTGGCAATCCGTATGGCATACACAACGAGCGTGGTGTTTTTAAAACTATTGATGGAGGAGAAACTTGGAACAAAGTTTTATATACAAACGATACGAGTGGTGTGGGCGATATGGTTATGGATCCAAAAAATCCGAATAAAATATTTGCAGCCATGTGGCAACATAGTCGCACACCATGGAGTTTGAATAGTGGTGGCAAAGGCAGTGGATTTTACGTGACATACGACGCTGGAAAAAATTGGAAAAAATTAAATGGCGAAGGTGGGCTGCCAACTGGGAATTATGGTCGTATCGGAATTACGATTTGCCATGATATGCCCAACCGCATTTATGCATTAATAGAAAGTACAAAAAGTGCTTTATACAAAAGTGATGATGGTGGCGGTAAATGGGAAAAAGTAAATGAAGACCCTGCTTATACTGCCAACAGAAGTTTTTATTTTCAAGATGTAATTGCTGACCCTAAAAACGAAAATCGTTTGTGGCTCATCAATCAAATGGTGAGTATGAGTGAAGATGCTGGTAAAACTTTTAAGACAGTAATTCCTTACAATGGCATTCATCCAGATCATCATGCATTTTGGATAAATCCACTTGACCCTAATTTTATTATTGATGGAAACGATGGAGGTATCGGCATTACAAGAGATAAAGGTAAGACATGGATGTTTGATGAAAAAATTCCTGTGGGGCAATTTTATCATGTAAATGTGGACAATGAAATTCCTTACAATATTATGGGCGGCATGCAAGATAATGGCAGCTGGCGTGGCCCCGCTTACACATGGACAGACAGTGGGTTGAAAAATTATTATTGGGAAAGCCTTTGGGGTGGCGATGGTTTTGATGTAATGCCTGACCCTGAAGATGCCAATTGGATTTATGCCATGAGCCAAGGTGGTAATGTGGGAAGATACAATATTTTGACTGGAGAAAATTGGGATATCAAACCATCAAGTGTGGTGAACACTATAAATAAAGATAGAATACGTTTTAATTGGAATGCAGCCATAGCGCAAGATGCGTTTGATAAAAAAACAATTTATTATGGCAGCCAATTTGTACATAAAAGCACAGACAAAGGAGCAAGCTGGACAACCATAAGCCCCGACCTTACCACAAACGATAGTACACAAATAGACCAAAGTAAAAATGGCGGAATAAGCATTGATATTACTGGTGCAGAAAATCATTGTACCATTTTAGCAATAGAACCTAGTAAATTGAATAAAGATATTTTATGGGTTACAACAGATGATGGGCAAGTGCAATTGACCAAAGATGACGGTAAAACGTGGAGTAATGTTACTAATAAAATTACAGGTTTAGCTAAAGGATGTTGGCTACCACAAGTAAAAGCTAGCAGATACAATGCAGGCGAGGCTTATGTTGTAGCCAATGATTATCGTAGAGGGAATTTTGCAGCCATGATTTTTAAAACAACAGACTATGGAAATAC
>JAYSTT010000218.1:0-3769 GCA_043719495.1 Ferruginibacter sp.
TAATGCTCCGGCGTCTTACCTCTTCAAAATTTAATATCAATAGTTCTTTTGCGTTCATCGGGGCCTTTATTTAATATCTTTCGGTAAATTATTATTTTCGGTTTTGGTGGCCGATGAAAACACCGGCCACTTTAAACCTCCTCACAGAGAATTTATTTAATCATTTTTATTTAAAAAAAGAATTGTTCTAAAACTATTTTACCATCCTTAACTTCATAAACTGCCACTTCATCAAACTTTGTTCTTGGCTGGCCTTTAAAAGTAACATCCATACCCATTGTAAGTGTAAAAAAATTACCCGCTACTACCGGAGCAGTTGAATAACCTCCATGCATTTCGGCTATCATTTCATTAAACTGTTTTCCTTTTTGTAATATGGCATCAAGCCCTTCTACATTTACAAATGGGCCAGCAGCAGGTTCAATACTTTTAGCATCCTTACTGTATAATTCATTTTGAATAGTATCGTAAGCCCCCTGCTGCGATAATTCATGAAATCTGTTAGCCACTTCCTGTGTTGTCATTTTTTTTATTTTTAAGATGATAGAATCAAAGCAACGCAAAATACTATACTGCTGCAATTTAAAATTGCTGCTGATGTAAACAAATGATTACATTTTAATTCATTTTCTTTTTTAAAGTACTTACCTGATCCTGTAAATTATTTACCAGATTGGCAAGGGAATTTACATCCCAACGTTGCTGCACTGTTACTTTACTTATTACCGATTGTGCCTGCCACAATTCCACCACATCATCGGCATTTACCTGGTAAGGCTGGTATTGCGGATTATCGCTTACTAAAGTGAGTTTATTTTTTGCTTTATTATTTTTTACTATCCTTTTGTAAACAATACCCTCGTTTCGGCTTACAACTATATAAGCCATATTATTTTTCACATCCTCCATCGAATCTACTTTTTCTGCCACAATTATGCTGCCGCTGGGTGTGGGCATCATACTATCGCCAATAATTTCGAAAGCCCGGTAATTACCGCCACTCATCATGGGTAAAGTGAAAGTATTTAATTCATCTATAAACTCAGTATCGGCATAACCAGCCAGATAACCGGCTGCAGCTTTTACCGGAACAAAATGTATAATGTTTCTATCGGCACTCATCATTTTTTGTTGCCTGCGTTTAGCAAGGTAACTACTGCCTGTATTGCTTAAATCTTTAAGCAATAATTCATCAAGCGTAAGTTTAAAAATTTCACTTACAATTTCAAGAATATCAATTCTTGGATCGGCACGTTCTTCTTCGTAGGCTCCTATTAAAGAACGTTTGATACCAAGTTTGTTGGCAAATTCTTCCTGTGTCCATCCACGGAGTTTGCGCAGGTATTTTAGGTTTTGACCAGCTACTGACATAATGCAACTAATTTGATTAGCGCAAATATACTAATTATTTTAGTTTATACAAATTTATTTTTTTGCCCCGGCTTATACAGATTTATTTACGCTTATATAAAAGGCAATAGCAATTACAAAAGTTGAATGGAGCGACGCCAATGAAGCTATATAGGATTACGAATGACAGGAACAAAAAAATGAAAATATGGTTAACAGCAGTTACCTTATTTTTGTATCAAACAATTTTTTATGAACTATACTTTAATAATACATAATATTTTACGCTGGGCTGTTTTATTATTTGGTTTATGGGCTTTGTTAAATGCCCTTACCGGGGTTTTTAGCAAGCGAAGCTATACCGGCAATGATAACAAAGTGGGTTTGTTTTTTATGATCAGTTGCGATATACAGTTATTATTGGGGCTTATTTTATATTTTAACGGCATGTGGTTCGACAAAGTAAAAACTGATATGGGAGCTGTAATGAAAATTGCAGCTGATCGTTTTTTTGCTGTTGAACATGCGCTAATGATGATTATTGCCTGGCTGCTTGTACATATTGGCCGCAGCATGGTTAAAAGAAGTGATATTGATACACAAAAACATAAACGCAGTTTAATTTATTTTGGCATTGCAATTTTAATCATTCTTGTAATGATGCCGTGGCCATTCAGGCAGGCTATTTCAAGGCCTTGGTTTCGGGGATTTTAAATTCCTACTGACGGATATCTAATAGTAAATATTTTGAGAATTAAAAGATATTTTTATTTTGATTCTGTTCGCACATTCGATATTTTCACTTTCAACAATAATTAATGGCAGTAAAGAAAAAACAAGTTCCTGTTATTTTAGTTACCAATGATGATGGTATTACCGCACCGGGAATAAAAAACCTGGTAGAAGCGGTAAAAGGATTGGGTAAAGTAGTAGTGGTAGCACCCGATAAACCGCAAAGCGGTATGGGGCATGCTATAACCATTGGGCAACCTTTGCGAATGAATAAAGTGGATATTTTTGATGAGGTGGAAGCATGGCAAACCAGCGGCACACCGGTTGACTGTGTAAAACTTGCAGTTGATAAAGTGTTGCACCGCAAACCTGATATTTGTTTAAGCGGTATTAATCATGGTGCTAACCACAGTATAAATGTAATTTACAGCGGTACCATGAGTGCTGCAATGGAAGCCAGCATTGAAAGCATACCCAGTATTGGTTTTTCGCTTTTAGATTATAATATTGAAGCTGATTTTACCGCTGCCCGTTTTTATGTACATAAAATTGTAAGCAGTATATTATTTCAAAAATTGGATAAGCATCTTTTACTAAATGTAAATATACCTGCAGTTAAACATGAATTAATAAAAGGCATAAAAATCTGCACACAGGCTTATGCCAAATACGAAGAAGATTTCGATGAACGTAAAGACCCCCAGGGCAAAAAATATTACTGGCTTACCGGAAAATTTGTAAACTTTGATAAAAGCAAAGACACTGATGTGTGGGCCCTTAAAAATAATTATGTCAGCGTGGTACCAGTACAATTTGACCTTACTAACTACACTTTAAAAAAACAATTAGAAAAAACAAAACTGCTGCAATGATATTTAAAAAAGACAATTTTATTTTTGGATTTGTAATGGGGCTTATTGCGCCATTTATTGGTTTTATTATTTTTAAATATAAACAACTGGCAACGCTTAGTTATAAAGAAGCCTTTCAGTACATGATATACCAACCCGGCCATAACATGCTTACTGTTGCCATCAGCCTTTCTTTGCTGGCTAATGCAGTATTGTTTACCATTTACATAAATACCCATATTGATAAAACCGCTAAAGGCATTTTTGCTGCTACCATTATTTATGCATTAACAGCACTGAGTTTAAAGACTTTTGGGTAAGGCACAGTTTCATTACACATTTATAAAGTGAAAATTAAAACAATCACTTCATTTCCATTAGTTGCAAAAATTGCCCTTTCAAGAAAAATACAAAAAATTAAGATGACGGGATGAAAGGATATAATTTTTATATACTGGAGAAAATCTAGACGCAACAGTGGCAAACCCTGTACTGTTTTGAAAGATGGAATTTTTTAAGCATAATTTTAAATTAAAGAAGGTTCAAACTTTACTTTCTGCTTAAGTTTCACAGGTTTACCGGCAACTCCACAAAAAAAGTTGACCCTTCCCCGGTACTTGTTTCAAACCAAATTTGCCCTTTGGCCTGCTCTACAATTCCCTTACACATTGCAAGACCAAGGCCTGTACCCGAAGTTTTAGTAGTGAAATTGGGCGTAAATATTTTTGAACGCATCTCCTCGGAAATACCGAGGCCATTATCTTTTACTTTAACCAATATTTTATTACCCCGCATTTCTTCTTCCACTTCAATTATAGCCATTTTATCTTCGGGCA
>JAYSTT010000219.1:0-1536 GCA_043719495.1 Ferruginibacter sp.
CATCATCTTGTGTTTTATAAGCAATTAAATATTTACAGTTAACAGTACCACCAAACCATTCAAATGCATCATCTTTTGCATAAGTTACCTGTACATGATCAATTTGTGTACCATTACCCACAGCACCCATTGTTAAACTGTTTATTTCTTTATCAGGTAAAAATGCATAACCAGCATACTCAATACGTATATAACTTAAAACACCGCTATTGTCAGCAGCATCGGCGCCGCCATACAAACCATTACCGTTAGCATCATTAATACCACCTTCAATTTCACCAAGGCCGGCCGTACCATTAAAGCTGCTGTTAGTAGGTGCTTTACCTAACAAAACTATACCAGCCCAATCGCCACTGCGGGGCACCGATGAAGAATTTGATGTAAAAATAATCGGTTTATCTACCGACCCCTTAGCAACAAGTTTTGAACCTCTTGTTATTACTAAACCACCCACAGTAATAATATCACCTTTAATAGTTGTACCAGCTTCAATGGTCATAGTGGCATTATTGGTCATGTACACCAGGCCTTTTAAAATGTAAGTGTTAATGGCTTTTAAGGTAGTATCCTTACTTATTTTTCCTTCAAGAGTAATGGTTTGTCCTGTTGGCGTGCCGCCACCGCCGGTAGTTATAATTGTAGTAGCTCCATCTACCTCAATTTTTCTGCATCCGGTAGCTAAAACTGCTGCAACAATTGCAATGCTTAATAATTTTTTCATGGTTGTTTATTTTTAAAATTTTTTGTTTTATTGTTTTTGAAGAGAGCTTGAAATTTATATTCTCCTTAAAGTCACCTTTAGGGCCTTTTTTTATTTTATGTTGTATCCAAAAGAAATACTGCAGGTAGTGCCATAATTTCTTTTAATGGCTATTGCATCATTGTTTGATTTAAAGTTTTTGCTGTTATCCAGATCGTGATAGAAATAAGCAGGTTTGTTCAGTATATCCGAAATATTCAGTTTTACTTCGCCTTTACCTTTCATTAATTTTTTTGCAATCTGAAAATCTAATAACGGACGTGGGTTTTCCCAGATAGCAGGAACCTGCTCGTTACCAACATATAAAATCCTTCTGCCAATTTGATTGAATAAAAGGGTTGTATTTAATCCGGCTTTTTCAACATCATATTGTACACCCACATTTATCACGTATGGGCTTTGGCCCTGCATGGGTCGGTTGATATTTGCTTTGCTGTCTTTTACTTCGTTTTGTATGTAGCTAATGTTACTATACAGAGTCATATTTTTTAAAGAACGGATAAAGGTTAATTTCTTTCTTAACTCTAATTCTACACCGTAGCCAATAGCCTTATCTGCATTTAAATAATTAAAAGTACTGCTGGTGCCCACACCACTTTGGTTAAAGTATAACTCGATAGGGTTTTTAAAATACTTGTAGAAAGCGCCAAGGGTAATTAACTCTCCTGCACCCGGATAAATTTCGTAACGCAGATCGAGGTTGGTAATTTTTGTACGTTGTAAATTGGGATTACCTAAAATAGTTGCACCTAATTCAAAATCAAAAAACGCAAAAG
>JAYSTT010000220.1:0-1534 GCA_043719495.1 Ferruginibacter sp.
CACTGCCCGGCTGCCAGATAGATATGATCATTGACCGGGCCGACCAAACAATTAACCTGTGCGAAGCGAAGTTTACCAGGGAAAATTTTGCTATTACAAAAAGTTATGCCGCACAATTAAGAATGAAGAAATCAATCTTCAGGCAGGCTACACAAACAAAAAAAGCAACTTTTAATACCTTGCTTATTACTTACCCTGCTTTAAAAAATCAATATTATCTGGCAGAAATAGATAATGAAATAACGATGGAGAAATTATTTGAACCATCATAAATTTTAAAACAAAAAAACCAGCCCCAAACTCTAAGCAATTAACTTTTAACTTCCCTATCTTTGCCGCATTAAATAAACCTCTTTTTGTTGAAGAAAAACTGGTGGAAAATATTATCCCTTCTTTTGCTGATCTATACGGTTGTTGCAGGATACTTGTGGAAAGTGCCTGATCTGCCAATCATTCATCAATCAATCCGCAATCTTTATTTTCATGTGTGTATGTGGTTTGGCATGATGATACTATTCATTGTAAGTTTTGTTTACAGCATTAAGTACCTGCGGGGATTTAATTTACGTAACGATATTTATGCCAATAACTTTGCAGCTGTTGGCACTTTTCTCGGGATTTTAGGATACAGTACCGGTGCCATTTGGGCAAACTATACCTGGATAACCGACCAAAGCCAGTCTTTAGGAAGTGTTTTAAAAGAGCCTAAATTAATAGGAGCAGCAATTTCGTTGCTGATCTATGGTGCCTACTTTGTTTTAAGGGGTTCGTTTACCGATATGGATAAAAGGGCAAGGATAAGTGCAGTGTATAATATTTTTGCCTTTGCATTGCTTTTTCCAAGTATTTGGATAATACCCCGCCTGGTAGGAAGCCTGCATCCCGGTGCTCCCGGCAGTGATAGCGGCAACCCGGCACTGAATGCTCAAAACGATCTGGACCTGGGTATGCGTTTGGTTTTTTATCCTGCAGTTATTGGTTGGACTTTACTGGGCGTATGGATATCTACTCTAAAAATACGTTTACAATTAATTAAAGATAAAACTTTGATAAATGGATAAGATATTATTACGTTTTGGGTTTAGTGTTTTGTGTTTTGTGTTGAGTGCAGCAGCTTTTGCGCAGGATGCAAACCCGGAGGTTGATGTGATGCGTAGCAACGGTAAAATTTATGTGGTAGTAGCTGTTTGCCTTACTATTTTGATTGGATTGTTCATTTACGTATTTTTATTAGATAGAAAAATAAGCAGGCTGGAAAAAGGGAAAGATTAATGCGGAGCCTGCTGAATAAAGAACAAAAGTACAAGAGTGCGACGCCAATGAAGATGAAGAGAGATAAAATGATTGGCCCAAAAAAATAAAAATATAATCTCCGCAATTTCCCCCTTTAGGAGATAGGGGTTTAACTTTTTTCAAATAACGATTGCTAATATAAAATAAAACCAATTTTATGAGTGCTAACCAGCCATACAGCTTTTTCCAGAGCGTGGAAAGAAGCTTTGACAAAGCAGCCAAATTTACCCATTGGGATTTG
>JAYSTT010000023.1:0-10850 GCA_043719495.1 Ferruginibacter sp.
TTTCAAATCAAAGTTCTATTTTCCTGCAAATAATATCAACTATTTTTATCCTCAAATGCAGTACAAATGTGCATTGTAGTAGTTTTTAAGGGGCGACTACATAGGCAATATACAATAAATAATGCCACCCCTTCGGGGTTTGCAAACGGCTAATGTTTCGGTTCTCTCTATATTAATATCAGCCTTTCAGGCTTTAAAATCCCGAAGGGATGGTATTACTATAGAAAAATTGATTACCAAGTACCGAACCCCGAAGGGGTGGCATTATTTTTTTGCAACTATAAAAATCTTCTGGATACTTGTAGTTTTTAACCAACAGCATACAATCCACGTAAGATAAAGTTATGCTTTCATATGGGTGCATTTAAAATTGTCGCATCATTTTGACCTCACCCCAACCCCTCTCCAAAAGAGAGGGAACTGGAATGGGGAGTTTTTAATATTCAAATCTCTTATTAAAAGGTATTTATTTTCATTCCTTCTTCTCTACACTTCCACTGCTGCTTACCGATTGTTTTACAGTTGCTGCGCCACGGTAATCTATCGAACCGCTGCTACTGGCTTTGGCATTAAGGCTTACACTTGCATGCACATCGGCACTACCACTGCTGTTAGCCGACACATCGGTGTTTTCGCTTAAAAGCCCCGCGGATTTTATATCACCGCTGCTTGAAACTTCTGCTTTATAATTCTTTGTTTTTCCACTCAAAGTAACTGAGCCGGAACTACTGGCTTCAGCTTCAACCGCAGGCGCTTCTACTTCCGCCTCAATATCTGCAGAACTGGATGCATGAAAGCTCAATTTTCCATCATCTTTAATAACATCAAGCACTTTTACATCAGCGGATGAATTTGCATTTATGCTTTTTAATACCGGGGTGGTGATATATACTTTTATATGTGCATTGTTAATATTATGCAGTTCTTCAGTGCTTATTTTTAAAATGCCTCCCGACACATTAGTTACAATATGTGCAATAATATTATCATCTGCCTCCACTTCTACAGCTGCAACGGGTCCAATTTTCACTTCCACATCAATTGAAGTACTTACAGAGATTCCCGAAAAATTTCCCACCGTTCTTTTTTCAGTTATTATATTACCGCTTCCGGTAGTATAGTCGCAGGAATTTAACAGCATAAGAGCTGATAAAAGGAATAATATTTGTTTCATGGTTTAAATATTTTACACAAAGATAAAAACCTAAAACCTAAACATCCTACCATTCAACTAATTATTTACCTTCGCTGCCTATGACGGAAAAAATACTTATTCTCGATTTTGGATCGCAATACACCCAGTTAATTGCCCGTGCTGTTAGGGAAGCCAATGTTTACTGCGAAATAGTACCTTACAATAAACAAATTGTTTACGAACCCGGCCTTAAAGGAATTATACTTGGCGGTTCACCTTTTTCGGTTAATGAAGAAAAAGCATTAATTGTGGATATAAAGGCAATGGTGGGGAAAGTGCCTGTATTAGGCATTTGTTATGGGGCCCAGCTTACTGCAAAATTATTTGGCGGCTGGGTTGATAAAAGTGAAAAAAGAGAATATGGCCGGGCTATTTTTACCAAAACAAAAGAAGATAGTTTACTGCAAAATGTTTCTGCCACATCTCAGGTATGGATGAGCCACAGCGATACTATTAAAGTATTACCAGAAGGATTTGAATTGTTGGGAACTACGGAGAGTATTCCGGTAGCTGCCTTTAAAAAGACAAAGCCCCCCCCGCCCCCTGAAGGGGGAGCCAGCGAAGATTTTAGCGAGGATGAGAAACAAAAAATTATAAGTAATGATAAACCGCTGTACGGATTACAATTTCATCCGGAGGTATATCATTCTGTCGAAGGCAAAATAATTATAAAAAACTTTTTAGTGAATATTTGCGGATGTACCCAAAACTGGACACCCGAACATTTTATTACCGATACTGTTGCGGCTCTTAAAAAACAAATTGGTAACAGAAAAGTAATTATGGCTTTAAGTGGCGGTGTAGACAGCACCGTTGCTGCAACACTGGTACACCGTGCCATTGGCGAAAATCTTTACGGCATTTTTGTTGATAATGGCGTATTGCGTAAAAACGAATTTGAAGAAGTGTTGGAAATTTATGCCCAGCTTGGCCTTAATGTAAAAGGTATTGATGCAAGGGAACTTTTTTATACCAAACTCGCCGGTAAAACTGACCCCGAAGAAAAGCGCAAAGCCATTGGCGGAGGGTTTATAGAAATTTTTGACCAGGAAGCACACAAAATTGAAGGTGTGGAATTATTGGGTCAGGGTACAATTTATCCTGATGTTATTGAATCGCTTTCTGTACATGGCCCATCGGCAACAATTAAAAGCCACCACAATGTTGGCGGATTACCGGATACCATGAAATTAGAACTGGTGGAACCTTTACGTTCTTTGTTTAAGGATGAAGTAAGAAGAGTTGGTACAGAACTTGGGATACCACAACAAATGATTAACCGCCATCCTTTTCCCGGCCCGGGTTTGGCCATAAGAATTTTAGGAGAAGTTACTGAGGAAAAGGTACGGTTATTGCAGGAAGCAGATGCTATCTACATGAATGGATTGAAAAAATATAATTTATATACAACCATTTGGCAGGCCGGCACCATCTTGTTACCGGTAAAAAGTGTAGGTGTAATGGGTGATGAACGAACGTATGAATTTACAATTGCCTTAAGGGCTGTAACTTCTGTTGATGGAATGACAGCAGATTGGGCTCATTTGCCTTATGAATTTTTAGCTGATATCTCCAATGAAATAATCAATAATGTAAAAGGGATTAACCGTGTGGTATATGATATAAGCAGTAAGCCCCCTGCAACAATAGAATGGGAATAATTTTGGTTTAGGGCCTGGTTTTTATATTTTGAATTGATTATTATGAATAAAAAATTATTTACAGGATTATTATTGATCATTTTGTCTCTTTCCTTTTTTAAAGTATTTGCACAAAACGATTCATCAAAAAATTTACCAACTTATAAAGTGGGTATTTTTGCCCCCCTTTATTTAGATTCTGTTTTTACTAATAATAATTTTCGTTTCTCCCAGGCACTCCCCAAATTTATTGTGCCTGCAATTGAATTTGTACAGGGAGCACAAATTGCATTGGACTCTATGGAAGTTGGGAAAGAAAATATTGAAGCGTTTATTTACGACTCTAAATCCTATACAAAAAATATTGCTTCCCTTATTAAAAATAAAGGAATAGACAGTCTCGATTTAATTATTGGATCGGTAAGAGATGCCGATTATAAACAACTGGCAGATTTTGCTTTGCTAAAAAACATCCCGTTTATTTCTGCAACTTACCCTAATGACGGCGGTATATCCGGAAATCCTTTTACAGTTATAATGAACTCTACTCTTAAGGCTCATTGTGAAGCTATTTACAGTTACCTGATACAAAATCATGGTACAGATATGATTTATTTGTGTAGAAAAAAAGGTGCCCAGGAAGATAAAATAGCTGCTTATTTTAAAATGCTGAATGAGCAGGATGGTAAGGCATTATTAAATATTAAAACATTAAATACTGATAGTTTGTTTACTTCAGAATTTTTGCAACCAAGGCTGGATAGTAACCGCAAGTTAATAATTATTGGTGGAAGCCTTGATGAACCTTTTGCTACCGGCATTGCAACAGCCTGTTATAATTTATACCCGTCTTATCAAATTACATTAATTGGAATGCCCAATTGGGATGGATTTTCATCCCTGCAAAGAAAAATGGATTTTGAAGGTTTCCCTATTCATTTTACTTCGCCCTATTTTAATAACAAATGGGATAATTTCAGTAAGATGCTTACCAATGCCTATTTACAAAAATATAAAATAAAGCCAGGTGATATGGCATTTAAAGGATTTGAAGCAGTGTATATGTTTACCAAATTACTTACAAAGTATCCTGATGATTTAATTAATCATATCAACGACAAAGCCGGCAAAGTGTTTTGTGATTATAATATAAAGCCGGTAATGCTGCAAAAAGGAAGCACTACAGCAGATTATTTTGAAAACAAACACCTGTATTTTATTAAACTGTTAAACGGGGTAAAATCAAAAGCCTGGTAAAAAGAATTTTAATCAATAAGTGAATTTTTCATGGCATAAAACACCAGGCCTACAGAGTTTTTTACTCCAAATCTTTCCATCAATCTGTCCTTAATAGCTTCCACAGTACGGGAACTGATTTCCATTTTAGCAGCAATTTCGGCAGCTGTAAATTCCATACAAACTAAAGTAAGCACTTCTTTTTCCCTTTCGCTTAAAACAACTTCTGAAGTTAAACTGGGATTAAATTTTTGTTTGGAGTAATTTTTTTTGATGAGCACTTTATTTACAAACGGGTTAAGATAAAAACCTGTACGCATCACATCCATTATGGCTTTTTTTATTTCAGAGGGCTCGGTACTTTTTAAAAGATATCCCGCTGCACCGCAATCCATCAGGTGACCAACAAAGCGTTCGTCTTCGTACATGGTAAGTATAATAACACGTATACCGGGAAAGTTTTTAGTAATAAGTTTCGTGGTATCAATACCATCTTTTATGGGCATTTTTAAATCACATAAAACTACATCCGGTTGCGATTCGGGTATTTGGGCAAGTAATTCCTCACCATTATCTGCTTCCATTACAAATTTGATATTGGTATAGGATCGCATGGAAAGAATTACCCCTTTACGGAATATCTTGTGATCATCGGCAATAGCAACTTTTATTAAATCTTCCATAGTTTAGATAGAACAGTAAAATTACGTAAAAGAATATCAAATTACTTGTTTGAGATTTGAAATTCGGGTTTAGGCACTGTAAATCCACAGCATTTTTATACAACCTTACACAAACATTGTCAAATTTTAAGCTTTAAATTAATATTTAAAAGCACTGCTGATAATAATACACAACAACCAATCTTAAACTAAATATTTTCAACCCTATTTTTAAATTGCCGGTTCCATTGGCACTTCAATAGTAACCTTGTAATAAGTATGGCTGGGGTCAATTTCAAAAAATATTCTTCCTTTAAGCACTTTAATACGGCTGGCAATATTTTTTAAGCCCAGGCCCAATGCACTGTGGTTTAGTTTTTCAAAATCGGCCTGTACTATACCCGTGCCATCGTGGTGCAGGCGAAAGTACATGTTGTTACCATTGTTATTTTGAGTAAGGTGTATAAAGCCGGCATTGCTGTGTTTAAAAACATTGTTCACCAACTCCTGCACAATACGAAACACTAAAAGTTCCTGTTCTACTTTTAACCTTATCCTGTAATCGTGAAACCGGGCACTGGCATTAATACTGCCGCTGCCACTAATTTTTTGAAACAAATCGGTTACAGCACTTTCCAAACCAAAGTTTTTAAGCGTAGGTGGCATAAGGCTGTGGCTGATATTACGTATCAGTAAAATAGCATCATCAATAATTTGTTTGGCACTGTAAATACTTTGCAGTTGCTGGGCCCTTTCCTGGTTTACCAGGTTTTCATTAAGGTAAAGCCGGGCCGTAGCAAGCAGCGGGCCGGCATCATCGTGTAAATCGGCAGCTATACGGTTACGCTCTTCTTCCTGAAATCGAATTGAGGCATTAAGCAGTATCTGTTGTTTTTCTTCCTCCAGTAATTTTAACTGGTTATTAAACCTGAAAACTTTACGCTGGTGAAATATTACAAACCCCACAATGGCGATTGCCAGTATAAGCATGCCGATGGTGCCAATAATTAAAACAATATTCATGCGTATAAAGAGTAATGGTTTAGGTTAATTACTGTTAATTTCATTAGGGGTATAAATTGCAGGAGTAATTATTGTTGACAAATCGTTATTGTTACCGGAAATTTTAACAGGAATTTCTTTCATGGTAACAGCTATACATAAAAGGATATTTTTTATAATAGTTACAGTACTATATATAATTGCATAGTTAGTTTTAAACTCTTCATCTTTTATTGCTGTTTCGCTATAAACATATAGTAAGAAATTGCCAGAAAAGTTTAGCAAAAAAGCTACTGCAAGCCAAAAGATAAATGTATTAAACAAAGGTTCGTTTACATCTTGCTTTATTTTTTCAAAAAAGAAATAAATGATTAAAGCAATAAAAAATAAACATTCAGTTAAAAGGGGAACATAAGCAATGGAGGGCTCTTTCGCTAAAAAATAATCGTATATGGAAAGGATTAAAAAGGGAACTATTAAAATAGTTGTAAATTTCTTAACGAAATTATTTTTTATACAAATTGAAAATATGTAAGTTAAGATGGCGAATTCAATTACAGTATGAACTCTGCCTATTAAAAAGTAAGTTGTTTTATCAGGGTAAACATACCTAAACAAATATATGCATAAAAGTAGAATTGCAGTTAAGACTGCATATATAAAGAAATACATTTTATCTTTACCAACTACTCTTTTGTAGAATATTATTAAGAAGATAAAAGGTAATGCTTCAGCAAATAAGCTAATATAATGTAAGTAAAATTGGATATTCAGCTATTTAATTTCTTCAAATTTAACTAAATATCCAATTAACGCAGAATCTAAATTAATAGTATTCTAATTCGATAAAACTAAGGTTGGATGCAAATAGCAGTTTCAACTAAATCCCATTGATGTTGCATAATTAATAAGTTTTGTGTGGTTTAGAAATATTTCTTGCTGTAAACTTCATCTAAAAGCACTCCATGAGCAACCCCAAAGTGCAATGTGGATATGTGGATAACTAATAAAAACCCTTAATTATAAGGGCTTTAAGGTAGTTTTACGAGAGGAAGCATACAAAAAAGAAAGGGTAAATGTACGAAAAAAAAATAGTAAAAATACTATTCACAAAATCGTAACTTTACCCAAGTTCTTTTACTATTGGCAAATTTTGTGGGAAAACTGGGGATAACCCTGGCGGTTTAAAGGAGCTTACAATGTTATGAGGAGCCAATAACTTAAAAAACCTTTTATTCATAACAGAAGTACATACTTTTTAGGTTTTAGCAGCTTATTGGCTTTTAATTAACCGAATTTAAACTGCCGG
This sequence comes from Ferruginibacter sp., assembly GCA_043719495.1. GTDB lineage: Bacteria > Bacteroidota > Bacteroidia > Chitinophagales > Chitinophagaceae > Ferruginibacter. The sequence goes on from JAYSTT010000023.1 coordinate 7,045, forward strand.
TTAAAATTTACAACTGCGGGTGGGTTTAAAAGTGTTGTTGGTTTGCCGGTATTGTATATAAAACGGGTATTTTAAAAAATTAGTTGACTGGTACTGGCAACACAAGCACAAACAGGTTCTTTCGTGGATAAGGTTAATAGTGCGTTTGGTTTTTCTGTTGGATAATTGGATTATTGGATATGAAATATTTCCGTGTACCAATACCAATCAACTCTTACAAAAATAAATGTGGTGCATATTTTGCACAAGCGCATAACTGCTCTTTTTTTATATTGTAATATTTACTTTATATAAGGTAAAAATGTAAAAGGCCGTAGTAAATTAACCTATAAAGATTATAGTGTAATTACTAAGTAAAATTGCGGTTACGGGTTAACGGATAACAAACCTCACAGGTTTATGAAAGCCTATTAAAAAATGAAGACCGTTATTAAACCTGTGAGGTTTACACAATACCAGCAAAATCTGGCGTATTTTTATTAAATTTGATAGTATAAACAACTATAGATTATGCAATACGGAGCAGTAAGTATTAACACAGATGTAATGAGCGGCACCCCGGTATTTAGGGGAACAAGGGTGCCTATTAAAAATTTATTCGACTATATTGAGGGTGGGAACGATTTAGAGGAATTTTTAGATGACTTTCCTTCTGTAACAAAAGAATTGGCTTTGGCAGTTTTAGAAATGGCTAAAAAATCAATTACAACAGAAAAAGTGCTTCATGAAAATTTTGCTTGATGAAAGTTTACCAAGAAAACTTAAGGACGATTTGGGATAGTTCATGAAGTTTATACTGAAAGGGATATGAACTGGCTAGGATTTAAAAATGGGCAGTTGCTAAAACTAATGGTTTCAAACAATTTTAATTTATTTATAACAGTGGACAGAAATTTACCTTACCAGCAAAATATAGAAAAGTTGCCGCTAACGATATTTGTACTATGTGCTTATGACAATAGAAGAGAAACTTTAAAATTACTTATCCCAAAAATATTTGAAAGGATTGCTTTAGGTAATTTAACAACCCTGGTTGAAATTTCATTTTGATACCGCCATTTTCAAATTTCCAACTTTACTAAAATATTAAACCCAAAACCTAAATGCAAATAGCTAACTAAAAAAAATTGTAACTTGAAGCCGATTTTATACTAACCCCCACTTACCACTAACAATGAGTACCGAAAATGTAATTAAACTTGCCATTGCCGACGACCATAAAATTTTTAGAGATGGTATTAAAATGGCACTATCTGGCAAAGCCAACCTTAAAATGATTTGGGAAGCCGAAGATGGCAAGGATATGATGCACAAAATTGCTATTAAAAAGCCCGAGGTTTTATTAATGGACATACGAATGCCCGAAATTGATGGCATAAACGGCATACAGCTAATACGCAAAGAGTACGAGGACATTAAGATAATTGTGCTTACCATGTACGACGACCAGCAGATGATTAGTAAAATGATGGAAATGGGTGCCAATGCCTACCTTACCAAAACCACCGACCCCGAAGAAATTTACGAAGCGATACTTACCTGCATGAACGATGATTTTTATTTTAATGAGCTGGTAAATAAAGCCGTAATGGGTAAACTGATGCAGAAAAAAAATGTGCGCCAGCACTACGGCAGTAATACACCGGTACATTTTAACGAAAAAGAATTAAAAATACTTAAACTGCTTGCCGAGGATAAAACCACCGAAGAAATTTCTAAAATAATCTTTCTTAGCCCACGCACTATAGAAACCATACGCCAGAATATGAAAACCAAAGTGGATGCCAAAACCATTGGCGGCTTAATTATGTATGGCATGCGGAATAAGTTGATTGAATAGCGGCTTTGTCATTTCGACTGAAAGGAGAAATCTATTTAAATTCAGCCATTTTAGAGCAGCATAACCTGTATTGTCACTGTTATCTTTTCTTACAAAGCAGAAAATTTTCCACCACCCTTGTCATTTCGGCTATAAAGAGAAATCTGTATATTTTTTTTATTATGAAAATTTCTGAAACAAAATACTCCGTTTACATTCTTACAAATTTTACAAAAACGGTTTTATACATTGGTGTTACAAACAATTTAGAGCAACGCCTCATTGAACATTACCTCGACAGCCAAAACCCCTTTTCCAATAAATTTACAGCAAGCTATAAAGCATTTTACCTGCTTTATTATGAAACATACAAGTATGTAAATGATGCAATAGCCAGAGAAAAAGAATTAAAAAAATGGAGAAGGGAAAAGAAAGATAAATTAATTGACTCAATGAACCCTGAAAGAAATTTTTTAAATAAAGAATTATTGGGGGAATGGCCGCCACAAAATAGCAGCCACAGAAAAGACTGGATGTAAATCTTCTTGTCATATCGACCGTAGGGAGATGTCTACTCTTGTCATTTCGAAGAATGAGAAATCTATTGCATTATCCTATAATTTTTTTTGTATTGAAGGTTACAGATTTCTCACTGCGTTCGAAATGACAAAGGGAAGCTATATTTTTTTTCTGTCATTTCAACAAAGCAGAAATATATTTTATTATTACTGTAAATTATTTTTAATAACGGCAGGTAATTTCTTTTTTATTGTGAATTACAGATTTCTCACTGCGTTCGAAATGACAAAGGGGGAGGTTTTAAAAAGTAACCACCCCGTTTTTTACCGCATAAATAGCCAGCCCCACCCGGCTTTTAACTTCTAATTTTGTAAAAAGTGCATCACGGTATGTATCTATATTCCTTGGTGTCATGTGCATGGCCTGGGCAATTTCTTTATAGGTCATATCGGTGCTGGCCAATTTTAAAAACTCAATTTCGGTATCGTTCAATAAAGATTTTTGCAGGGCCGATTGTTTACGAAAAAGAGACGTGATTTTTGTGGTAGTGTGGTTACTGTAATAATATTCGCCTGCTGCCACAGTTAGCAGTGCATTTTTTAATTCTGCAGGGTGGATGTCTTTTTTTAAAAAGCCCTGCACCCCAGCCTGCAACAAACGTATTAAAGCTATTTCGCTATCGTACATAGTAAGGATAACAATTTTTATATGGGGCTGATGCTTTACCAGCCATTTCGCTGTTTCGTAACCATCCATTTTAGGCATATTTAAATCCATCAGCACAATGGTTGCATTGCATCCATTTTCTATTTGCTGTATTACCTCTTCTCCGTTTCCGGCCGAGGCTACAACTGTAAATTCGTCAAAATTATTAATAAGGCTGGCAAGAGCATCCCTTAAAAGAATATGATCATCTGCAAGGATGAGTTTATACGGCTGTGGTACTTTCATAAATAGGTATTTCAATTTTAATTTGTGTGCCGGTATTAAATGCACTGTTAATGGCATAGTTTCCTTTTAAAAGGGCTGTGCGTTTTTTAATATTTTGCAATCCTGTTCCTGGCTTAGTTTCCAATGTATTAAAGCCCATACCATTATCGTTTATTTGCATGGTAAGCAAAACAGTATTATAGTGCAGGTGTATATCTATTACAGTAGCCTGAGCATGTTTTATTATATTATTTATAGCTTCCTGTGCAATACGAAAAAGTACCAGCTCTGCATTGGCATCCATAAAAATAGTATTACCACTGGTGGATAAATTTACTTTATAAATACCCGGTTTTTGTAACTGTGCCACTTCAAACTCCAGAGCTTTAATAAGTCCGTTATTTAAAAGTATTTCGCTGCTCATACTGCGGCTGATATCGGTAAGGTCGTTAATAGCTTCACCTATCATATTTACCGAACCGTTAATCTGTAAAGTTGTTTTATCAATGTTGCTATAATCAATTGTATTTAAATGCAG
>JAYSTT010000221.1:0-1534 GCA_043719495.1 Ferruginibacter sp.
TTTCTGGATGCTGTAAACCCATCAATAGTACTTTGGGTAAAATATGAGTACTGGTTTTATTACCTGTCGGTGCTAAAACAACGAAACATTCCTACTTTACTTGTATCAGGCATCTTCCGGCAAAATCAACCTTTTTTTAAATGGTATGGCGATATCTGGAGAAAGATGCTGCAAAGTTTTACGCATTTTTTTGTGCAGAATACAGAGTCGCAAGTGTTATTGGCAACAATTGGGTTTAAAGAAAATGTAACCTTGAATGGCGACACACGTTTTGACAGGGTGTTGGAAATTGCAGACCATTTTACAGCGGTACCGGGCATTGCTGAATTTTGTGGAGATAGCCCCGTAATTGTTGCAGGCAGCACCTGGGAAGAGGATGAAATAGAATTGCTGCATTTTGTAAACGTGCATAAAAATGTAAAATTTATTATTGCTCCGCACGAAATTGATAAAGCCAATCTGAAGGATGTGAAAGAAGAATTTCCACATTCCATATTGTATTCTGAATTACAAAGCGAACAATCCGGAGGATACTTCGGACCAACAACGATCAACGATCAACAATCAACTCCTAATGTTTTAATAATAGACAACATCGGCACGCTTTCACGCCTGTACAAGTATGCGACTGTAACATACGTTGGTGGCGGCTATGGGGCGGATGGGGTACATAATGTTTTGGAAGCGGCCGTATATGGCAAGCCTGTTGTATTTGGCCCTGTATATGAAAAATTTGATGAGGCAATTGGATTGGTGAATGCCGGTGGCGCAGTTAGTATTGATGGCGGGCCTGTTAAACTGGAAGCTGTTTTGAATCGTTTATTGAATGATAAAGAAGAGAGAATTAAAATGGGAGAAGCAGCAAAGCAATTTGTAAATGATAATGCCGGGGCATCAAAAAAAATAATTCAGTTTATTCAGGAAAACTCCTTGTTGAAATAGTTTAGAGGTTAATATTTAATAGAGCTTTTCTGTTAGCATAAATAAAAGATAGACAATCTTGGAAACTTTCTATAAACCTTAGTAGAAAGTACATTTTTATAATAGTATCAACCTTATTACCTTATTATTTATGAACCCCGTATTTTATAAAAGCCAAAATAAGGTAATAAGGTTTTTTAATGTTTTGTTTTTACTACTAAGGTTAAAAGACAGACTGTTTTATTTGCAATAGGTTAAAAAATTTTGGCACTGATTTCTACCGCAATTATTTTTTGCCTGATAAAACTGTTAACTTTATTATCAATTATGAAGCCTGATAGTAATACATCTAAAGTGCAAATTGAAGCCTGGGAGGCTAAAAAGAAACTGCATGAACTGGTAAAACATCTGGCACCTGCCGGGCAAATTAAAAAAGCTGATAAGTATGGGGAAACCTTTTTCAGATGAAATAAAAAAACTTAAGAATTTGAATAAAACTCAAAGTAAGGCTAATTAAGAAAAGCGCCTTTTAACCAGTTGATAAAACTGTGTAACCATTTCATTGCCGGCATCCCATCCGTTTTTTACTCTCAGCTCTCTTTGTATCCAGTAT
>JAYSTT010000222.1:0-1534 GCA_043719495.1 Ferruginibacter sp.
GTTGCATTGGTTGCCGGCGATGTGGTTTCGGGAGAAGCAAGCATGGGCACATTAAGGCTGCTGGCTGCCAAGCCGGTGAGCCGTACACAAATAATACTGGCTAAATATCTTGCCACCGCCGTGTATGTTTTTGCATTGCTTTTGTGGATAGCAGTAATTTCTTTGGTAGTGAGTATTGCGGTGTTTGGCGAGAACGATCTGGTGGTTGCAAAAACAAACGGGCTGCAACTGATAGAATCGGGCGATGTGTTGTGGAGGTATTTTTGTGCTTTTGGTTTTGCCTTTATTGCCATGATGGTTGTAGCAGCAATTTCGCTGCTGTTATCTGTACTGTCAGAGAATTCGATTGGCCCCATAGTGGCTACAGTAGGCATTATCATTGTTTGTACGTTGATCAGTGAGATGGAAATACCCATCTACCAGAAATATATAAAACCATACCTGTTTACTACCTACATGTTGGGTTGGAAAGGATTTTTTTACATCGGCTCAACAGAAGATGGCGAAACCATAAAGGGATCTATACAATACCTGCCGGGCATATTAAAAAGTATTGCTGCATTGCTGGTATATATTGTTGGCCTGGTTTCTGCATCTGTTTTTATTTTTCGCAAAAAAGATATTTTATCATAAAACCGTACTATGAAACACATTTTTGTTTTTGTTTTTCTTTTTCAACTTTCTCTTTTTGCCAGTGCACAGGATGTAAATGTGCTGGTACAGAAAGTAAGAGAAAAAATTAATTTAGTAAATGATTACCAGGCCAATGGTAAAATGAAAACCAATGTAAGTTTTTTAAAAGTTCCGGTTGCTACGGTTAAATTATATTTTAAAAAACCCGACCGCCTGAAAATTAAAAATGAAAAAGGCATTTCTTTTATACCCAAGGGAGCAGTAAATATGAATATGAGTAATGTGCTCAGCAGTGGCAAATACAGTGTGCTGGACGCAGGCACAGATAAGGTTGCAGGCACAACCGTTAAAGTTGTAAAACTGCTGCCCGAAGATGATAATGCGGATGTGGTACTTTCAACATTATACATTGATGCCGTAAACCAGGTGATACTTAAATCTAAAACCACCACCCGTGATAATGGAACCTACGAACTGGAAATGAGTTACGGAAAATACATTGCCTACGGCCTGCCGGATAAGATCATCTTCTCCTTTAATACCAAAGATTATAAAATGCCCAAGGGCGTAACTTTTGATTTTGAAGACGGTACTAAAAAGAAAACCGCCGAAGAAAAACTTAAGAACCAAAAAGGCAAGATGGAGATTGCTGTTAGTGGTTATATTATTAATAAGGGAATTGCAGATGCTGTTTTTAATTAACTAATAACTACAACTGTTTTTAGTGATGAGCCGAATAATTTAGTTATTCGGCTCATTTTTTGTCTATATTTGAGCCGAATAATCATTATAATCGGCTCATAATGTATAACTGGCAACAAACAGACTGGCCTGAATTCAGGTATGATCTTTCTGAAATTGAAGATGAACTCTTTGCCTTTGCAGAAGAGACCGGCCATGT
>JAYSTT010000223.1:0-3757 GCA_043719495.1 Ferruginibacter sp.
AAAAATGAAATCAATTACAATCGAAGGACAACTGAGGACCGAAAGCGGAAAAAAAGCCACCCGCCATCTTCGCTCTCAGCAACAAGTGCCAGGTGTAATTTATGGTGGTAAAAAAGAGATTAATTTCTCTGCTCCGGCTACTGCTTTTAAAGACATCGTTTACACATCAGAATTTATGCTGGCAGAAGTTAAAATTGACGGCGCAACCTACCGTTGTATTTTAAAAGATTTGCAGTTTAATAAAGTATCCGATTTACTTACCCATGTTGACTTTTTGGAACTTGTAGATGACAAAAAAGTAATTGCAACTTTGCCATTAAAATTTGTAGGCACACCCGCAGGGGTTAAAGCTGGCGGTAAATTGGTTACTAAGATGAAATCGCTTAAAGTAAAAGCATTTCCAAAGTATTTAAAAGAGCACATAGAAGTGGATATTAATAAGCTTGAATTGAATGAAAATATAAGAGTAGAAGATGTAAAAGCAGACAATATTGAAGTCTTAAACTCTCCACGCATTCCAATTGCTTCAGTAACTATGACCAGACAGTTAAAACAGGAAGAAGCCACAGTGCCAAAAGCTGCTGCTCCTGCCGCCGCCGCTGCACCTGCTGCAAAAGCTGCTGCTGCTCCTGCTGCAAAAAAATAAAAGTAAAAATTTATACATTACCCTCGCAAAATGCGGGGGTTTTTTATTGCCAACGAGTTAATAACTGCAAACACTTAACCCGTAACTTTCACTACCTTTGCGCCTTAAAATTATTTTACAATGGGAATGGATAGGAATACGGTTATAGGTTTTGTGTTGATAGGTATGTTGCTGATTGGTATGTTTTATATTAACAGTAAAAGCAGTAGCGCATTGCAGGCACAAAAACAACATGAGTTAGATTCTCTGGCGGGTCTTAAGTTAAAAGCTGATACAATAGCTGTTAAATTGGACACCAAAATTACAGATTCAATGCACAAAGCTAAGACGCAACTGCCATCAGCTTTTAGGAGTGATACAACCGAACAATTAACTATCATAGAAAATGATGTATTAAAAATTACGTTTACCAATAGAGGGGCTCAGCCAAAAAATGTTGAATTAAAACATTTTAAAACAAATGATGGTAAGCCTGTACAGTTACTTTCAGGTAATTTTAATAAACTTTCTTACGATTTTAAAACAGGGAAGGGAACTTCAAAAACGGGAGATATATTTTTCTTAACCGGCGAAAAGAAAACAAATGCAGATAGCAGCCAGTCAATAACTTACAGTATTAAAGATTCTGCAGGCGATGTAATAAGTCATCAGTTTACTTTACCACCTCCCAGAGTCAATGGTTATATGCTTGATTTTAATATTACCATGAATAATGCCCCTCAGCTGGTTGACCAGAGTACCATGAATTTTTTATGGCAAACAGAAGCTCCACAAGTAGAAAAAAATATTAGCTATGAAAAACAGCAAACCCATCTTTGTTACCTGTATAATGGCAAGTATGATTTTGTTTCATTGGGAAGTGGTGGCAATGAAAAGTTTGATAAGCCAGTTGATTGGTTAGCCATTAACCCCCAATTTTTTGTGAGCACTTTGGTTGCAAAAAATAAATTTCAAAGTGCCGAATTAAATTGGATCACTCCTGCCGATTCCTTAAAAATAATAACTCAGGCTACAGCAAATTGCAGGCTTACTGTACCAGCTAATGGTATAGTGCCATTGCAATTATATTATGGGCCTAATGATTATACAATATTAAAAAAGTATAATAATGAAATGGGGCAAATTGTTACTTATGGTAGCGGTCCATTTGCATTTGTAAAATATATTAATCGTTATTTCCTTTTACCTGTATGGAATTTTATCAGGAGTAATGTTGCAAGTTATGGTATAGTAATTTTGTTGCTTACCTTATTAATACGCCTTATTACTTCTCCAATACTTTACAAAAGTTATCTCAGTGGTGCTAAAATGAAAGTTTTAAAACCAGAGGTAGATGCATTGAAATTAAAGTTTACCGATAAGAGCGGCACAATGGATCAGCAGGCTTTTAGTATGGAACAAATGAAACTCTGGAAATCTGCGGGTGTAAGCCCACTTGGAGGATGTTTGCCGGCTTTGTTACAGATCCCAATATTTATGTCGTTGTATTATTTCTTTCAGGCTGATATTGGGTTGAGGGGTCAAAGTTTTTTATGGGCAAAAGATTTGGCGGCATATGATTCTATTTATCAGTTGCCCTTTAATATTCCTTTTTATGGCGATCATATAAGTTTATTTACAATTACGGCAACTTTAACCAGTTTATTAATTTCTATTTACAGTATGAGTTCTATGCAGGATAATACAAATCCTGTTATGAAATATATGCCATATATTTTCCCGGTATTATTATTAGGTGTATTTAATAATTTGCCTGCTGCATTAACATGGTATTATACTGTTTCCAACACTATTACACTTATTCTGCAAATCGTAATACAGAAGTATATTATTAATCATGAGAAAATACTGGCTCAAATATCGGAAAACCGCAAAAAGCCTGTAAAACAAAGTAAGCTTCAGGAACGTATTGCAGCAATGCAGGAGAGTCAAAAAAAAATACAGGATCTTAAAAATAAGGGGATTAAAAAATAGAATATTAAGTTAAAATACTACGGCCTGCAACCTAATTATCCAGTTGCAGGTCTTTTATTTTTAGGGTATAATTTCTTTGGCACGGGATTTTATTATCTTTAATAAAACTTATAAAAATGAAAAATGTAAGTAAGATTGGAATGCTGGTTTTGTTGCAATTAATTTCTGTTTTTTCATTTGCTCAAAAAACTATTTCTGAAGGAACAATGATATATGATATTGTAATTCAGTCTGCAAATAAAGAACCGCAAATAGCTGATGCAATAGATGGTGGTACCGTAACTGTTTTTATTAAAGGTGGGCAAAGCCGCTCGGATATGGAAAGCGCTATTGGCAAAGAATCTACCATTCATGATACTAAAACAGGTAATGCTGTAATTTTAAAAGAATACAGCAGCCAAAAATTAATGATTACTTTAACTAAAGATAACTGGGCAGAGAAAAACAAAGCATATAATGATATTAAATTTGAACTGATTGATGAAGTAAAAACGATAGCTGGATATTCCTGTAAAAAAGCTATAGCTAAGTTACCTAACGGTAAATCATTTACAGTATTTTATAGCCCTGATTTAGCTGTTACAAATAAGGAATATGATGCAACTTTTAAAAAATTACCTGGTCTGGCAATGCAGTATGAATCAGTTTCAGCCAGCTATAAATATACATTTACATTATCTAAAATAAATTTTGATCCAATTGTAGCTTCTAAATTTGATTTCCCTAAATCGGGTTACAGGATAATGACTTACGAAGAAAACCAGCAGTTAAGAAAAGGGGGGCAGTAAATCATGAAAATAGTTCCATAAAAATAAAACCCCTTTTTAAGGGGTTTTATTTTTATGGATGTCTTATAATTAATTTCATTCCGGTATAACCTGGTTTTATCTCAGGCATTACAATTCGTTGTTTGTATGGAATTATGTAAACCGTATTTCCTTTTTGATAAGTAACCAATGTATTGCTGAACATTGATTTGCCGGCAGAAAATTTATTTAAAGAAATACTACCCGAATATTTTAAACCGGATTTAAAATTCAGTGATACAGAGTTTCTGAGAGTGGTTGGGGTACTGATATTTAAAGTAACTTTTGATTTACTTTTTTTCCCAATGCCTCTATCAGCCAAAGCACTTTG
>JAYSTT010000224.1:0-9117 GCA_043719495.1 Ferruginibacter sp.
CACAGGATGATAGTGTGAACATGGATTCCATTTATTGCCGTGATGCTGCCATTGCAACAGATAAAGGAATGATCATTTGCAATATGGGTAAAGCTGCAAGAGTTAATGAACCTTTAGCAGAGAAAAAAGCATTTGAAAAAAATGGAATTTCAGTACTTGGAAGTATTACATCACCCGGAACTATTGAGGGAGGAGATGTTGCCTGGCTTGATGAACATACACTGGCAGTTGGCCATACTTATCGAACAAATGAAGAAGGCATCAGGCAGTTAACAGCATTACTGCAACCATTGGATGTTCAGGTTATTACTGTTCCGCTGCCGCATTATAAAGGGCCGTCTGATGTGTTTCACCTGATGTCAATTTTAAGTCCTGTTGATGCTGACCTTGCAGTAGTGTATAGTCCTTTAATGCCTATTGCTTTTAGAAATTTGTTATTGCAAAGGGGTTATCAGTTAGTGGAAGTTCCGGATGAAGAATTTGATTCGATGGGTTGCAATGTACTGGCAATTGCACCCCGTGTATGTTTGATGGTGGAGGGCAATCCCAAAACAAAAACGGCATTAGAAAATGCCGGCTGCAAAGTAATTGTTTATAAAGGGAAAGAGATAAGTGTAAAGGGTGGAGGGGGACCTACCTGTCTTACAAGGCCGGTTTACAGGTACAAATAAATTTATAAAAATCACATTGCAATGACTAACAGTAACAGTTTTTTGCTATGAGCAGGAATAGGAAAAGCAAGCAAAGCAAAATTTTTTCTTAATGATTAGTATTTTTCCGTTGAAATCTCTACCTGGCTTTTTGAAAAAAATAATTATTAACTTAAAACTAATCCCTTTTTACAATTGCTCAATTAAATTTTATATACTCCTGTTTACATCAAAGTTTTCCAACTCTTTACTTACTGCATTTAAAAATGTAGAACCAAGTGCACCATCAATAATGCGGTGGTCGTAACTAAGGGAAATATACATCATGTGTCTTATAGCTATACTGTCGCCTTGTGGTGTTTCAATAACCATGGGCCTTTTTTTAATAGCACCTACCGCCATTATGGCTACCTGGGGTTGGTTAATAATGGGAGTGCCCATAATGCTGCCAAATGTTCCTACGTTAGTTAATGTAAAAGTACCGCCGGTGGTATCATCGGGCCTTAATTTACCGGTACGTGCTGCATTGGCAAGACTATTTACCTGCTTGGTTAGGCCGGTTAAATTTAACTGGTCGGCATTTTTTATAACTGGCACAATTAAGTTTCCACTGGGCAGGGCAGTAGCCATACCTATATTCAAATCTTTTTTAACAATTATCTTATCACCATCAACACTGCTGCTGAGTAAAGGATATTTTTTAATGCTCTTTACAATAGCTTCTATAAATAATGGCGTGTAAGTTATTTTTTCGCCTTCTCTTTTTTCAAAATCCTTTTTTACTTTTTCCCGCCACATTACCAAGCCTGTAACATCGCACTCGGCAAAACTGGTTACATGGGCGCTGGTGTGTTTACTATCTACCATGTGTTTGGCAATAAGTTTGCGCATGCGGTCCATTTCAATAACTTCTACATTGCCGGTAAAAACTGTTGGAGGTTGATAGGTTTGTTCGTTTGCTGTTTGCTGTTTAGTGTTTTGTGTTGGCAAAACAGTTACTTCCTGTGTTGATTGGTTGCTGACTTTTGCCTGATGGCCTGTGCCTCTGTTTGCAACATAAACTAAAATATCTTTCTTACTTACTCTTCCATCCTGCCCGGTACCGGGGATATTTTCCAGCTCGGTCATACTAATACCTTCCTGTTGAGCAATATTTAAAACCAATGGGGAATAAAATTTTATTGCAGGCCGCTCTCCTTCAGCTGAAGGAGTTGGTGAAGTTTGAAACGAAGCTTGTGCCGGGGTGTATGGAATTTCTTCCACCAATTTTGCCTCTTCATATTGAGGCTGGTTTACCGGTGCTGTTGGTTGGCTGATTGATACGGCTGCATTTGCGCCTACTCTTATAGTTGCGATTACAGTGCCTATTGGTACCACATCATTTTCTTTAAATAATATAGTTTCTATTACTCCCTCTGTGGTAGAGGGTATTTCGCTATCCACTTTATCGGTGGCAATATCCAAAACAGTTTCATCCTGCTTAACGGTGTCACCGGGTTTTTTGTGCCACTTTAAAATAGTGGCTTCCATAATACTTTCGCCAAGCTTTGGCATTACTAAATCTACTACACTCATAAAATAGTTTAAGTGTTAACAATCGTTATTCTGGCAGGGCAAAAGTAAGTAAAAATGTTAAGCCACCTATTACACCCATTTGCACCGATAAAAGCGGAAAAATAATCAACCACAGCTGCAGCTATTTTTTTTGGTAGTTTGCACATGTGTAAACTGAAAGGCAGGTATTATTGATAAATAATCTTCTACTCTTAAAAAAACCAATGAGGTAATTACAGTTATTAAAATGATATTAATCATTTTCCAGAATAAATTTTCTCAATAAATTTAAAGCTGTAGTGGCAGTTAACTGTATATTCCTGGCTCTGTCAAATCTAAAGAAAACTTTTTGTGCTATAATTTTTTTTGTATTACCCACAGCAATCCAGGCAGTGCCCACCGGCTTTTCGGGCATACCACCTCCTGGCCCCATAATGCCACTTACCGCAATTACGTAATTTGATTTTATGTTTTGCAATGCGCCTTTGGCCATTTCCAATACCACTTCTTCACTTACTGCACCTTTAGTTAATAAGGTTTGGTGATTTACATTTAATAAATCTTCTTTTGCACCATAAGAGTAACTTACTACACTGCCATCATAAAAGGCCGAAGAACCCGGGATAGAGGTAAGCAGGTGTGCAATGTAACCACCGGTGCAACTTTCGGCGGTACAAATGGTTTTGTTTTTTTGTAATAATAATTTGCCTACTACTTTTTCAAGCGGCTCATCTACGTTGGTTACTAAATAATTTTTAACCAGCGATTGCAGTTGCTTAAATTGATGGTCTATTTCATTCTCAATTTCCGGTTTATTAAATCCGGCTGTTGATAAACGTAAACGCACCATTCCATAATTGGGCAGATAAGCTAATTTGATATGTGAAGGCAATACTGTTTCAAAATCCTGTATCAAGTCTGCTAAAAAACTTTCTCCAACACCGGCAGTTAATAGGGTGCGGTGTACAATTACCGGCAATGTAAATTGTTTGCTTAATTGTGGAATAACATCATCTTCCATCATACCTTTCATTTCGTGCGGTACACCGGGCATGCTAACAAATATTTTTCCCTCTTTATTAAACCACATACCTGGTGCGGTACCTCTTTTATTTTGAATAACGGTACATACATCTGGTACCTCTGCCTGCAATAAATTTCTTTCAATTATTGGCCTGTTAAGTTTGGTAAAAATATTCAGTACATTTTGTTTTGCAGCTTCATCCACAATTAATTTACCGCCAAAATACTTGCAAAGCAGGGGTTTGGTAATATCATCGGATGTTGGGCCAAGGCCCCCGGTAATTAAAATGATGGGTACCTGTTTACTCTCTTCATTTAAGGCATTCCAAATCTCATCCCATACATCACCCACAGCCACACGCCTTGCCACTGGTATACCGGCTTTGTTTAATTCCTGTGCCATCCATGCACTGTTAGTGTCAATTACCTGTCCTATTAAAAGCTCATCGCCTATGGTTATTATTGTTGCCTTTACCATTGTACTATTTAAAAGATTAATTTTATTGCAAGATAAGTTAACGCATGAAAACATTTAATTTGATTATTAGTTTACTGGTAAGTACATTTTCTTTTGGGCAACCCATTACTGAACAATTAGGTACTGCATTAAAAAAATTTGAAACCGATACTCAATTTAAACATGCCATATTAAGTATGTATGTGGTGAATAGCAAAACCGGTAAAGTAATTTTTGATAAGAATGCTCAAATTGGATTGGCGCCAGCAAGCTGCCAGAAAGTGATTACGAGTGTGAGTGCGTTTGAGATGCTGGGAAAGGAGTACAGTTATAAAACTGATTTGGCTATTGACGGTGAAATTAAAAATAATCTGTTAACCGGAAATATCTACCTGGTTGGATATGGTGATCCTACTTTAGGTAGCTGGCGTTGGAAAAATACTAAAGAGAAAGTAATATTAAATAGTTTAGTATTGGCAATACAAAAAAAAGGAATAAATGAAATAAAAGGGAATGTTTTTGGGTATGATAGAAAATGGGAAAGTAATAATACACCCAAAGGATGGATATGGGAGGATATTGGTAATTATTACGGGGCAGGTGCGTCCTCCTTAAATTGGAGAGAAAACCAATATGATATCATTTTAAAAGCAGGAGAGAAAATAGGAGATAAAGCAACGATTGAAAAAATTATTCCTCAGTTGGAGAATGTGGGTTTATACAGTGAGGTTATTACTGCCAAAAAGGGAACCGGCGATAACGCTTATATTTATTTAGCACCCTATGGCATGAGTGGCTACATAAGAGGTACCATTCCTTTGGGAGAAAATAATTTTACTATAAGTGGCGCAATGCCTGATGCAGCAGAGCAATTAATACTAACTCTTGTAAACGAACTGAAAAGTAAAAATATCGGCGGTATACTTTTTGCCGGATCTTACAATGGTATAGAAGTTGAAAAGAAAGATATACCCATAAACCCGGCCACTATTTTTACTATTGTATCCCCGCCGCTGGATAGTATTAACTACTGGTTCCTCAAAAAAAGTATAAACCTCTATGGCGAAGTTTTTGTAAAAACAATTGCTTATGAAAAAACAAAATTTGGTTCAACAGATACCGGCGTTTCCCTCATCAAAAACTTCTGGAAACAAAACGGCATTGAACCTACTGCTTTAAATATTATTGATGGCAGTGGTCTTTCCCCGGCCAACCGTGTTACCACCCATGCGCTGGTAACTGTAATGCAATATGCAAGGCAGAAAAAATGGTTTACTTCTTTTTACAATGCGTTGCCCGAAATAAATGATATAAAAATGAAAGATGGTTATATAAATGGGGTAAGAAGTTATACCGGTTATATAAAAAGCAAGAGTGGTACGGAATACACTTTTTCCTTTATTGCAAATAACTTTGATGGTAGTGCCCGAACAGTAAGGGAAAAAATGTGGGAAGTACTGGATATTTTAAAGTAGTTTTAATTGATAAATAAAATAAACTCACCAAAAATTATATTTTATGGCAGATCAAAATTTTAGTAACCACACCAGGCTGGTGCCTTTATTTCACTTTGTAGCGTTTACTGCTGCGTTGTTTCCTTTTGTGGTTGGCATTATACATTTTTTCAAAACCCTTAGCGAATCTAGTGGCAGATTGCAGGCGGCTGCTATGTTGTCGCTGATTACAGCAGTGATTTTGGGGCTATGGTTTGCCAGGGTATTTGCTTTAAAGGCACAGGACCGGGCAATACGTGCAGAAGAAAATTTTCGGCATTATTTAGCAACAGGTAAGCCATTCGATAGCCGTTTGCGTATGGGGCAAATTATTGCTTTACGTTTTGCTGGCGATAATGAATTTGTGGCACTTGCAAAAAAAGCTATTGATGAAAATCTTACAGCCAAACAAATTAAAATGGCCATTACAAATTGGAAGGCGGATAATAACAGGGCTTAAAATTTAGGAATTAGGAATTAGGAATTAGGAATTAGGAATTAGGAATTAGGAATTAGGAATAAAATTGCTAGGTAAAATACTATAAATGTTTTAAAGCCCCCAATTACTAATTACTTAAAATAACCTTTCAATTTCTCTTTTAATACTTCCGGCATTTCGGAACGTTTCATTGTTTTGGCATCTAAAAAAAATAAAGTTACTTCTCCGGTATTTAATAATTTATCCTGCTCATTATAAATTTCTGCATGAAAAATAATTTTATGATGAGCAGGCATTTCTTTTAATGTGGTTTTAATGGTGATCAGGTCATCATATTTGGCAGGCCGTAAAAACCTGCTGTGAATATCCACTACTGGCATAATTATTCCTAATGCTTCTATCTCTTTGTAAGTATATCCAATCTGGCGGATAGCTTCTGTACGTCCAATTTCATAAAATTGTGCATAGTGGCCATAGTATACCACACCCATCTGATCGGTAAGGGCGTAATGTATGCGTATTTGCGTTTCTGTTACAAACATTATTTTCAGCTCTTTAATTTATACAGGTAGTTTTTATACAAACTATTTCCCAATCATGCTATCCACACTTATCCTGCCGGGGCCTACCAATAGTAAAACAAGATAGCCGACTAAATACAATGCAGCATGTTCGCCGTCTCCAAATATATCAGCTTTATTTACTTTAAAAACTATTACACCGGCAGTAATTATTAATGGTATTGCTGCTAATCTTGTAAATAACCCTAAAATTAAAAACAGGGAGCAAAAGAATTCTGCAAACACTGCCAGGGCTAAACTCATGGTACTGCCAATTCCTAAAAAATTCATAAAATCATGTTGGTATTTAGCAAAATTTACCAGCTTATCATAGCCATGCATCATCATTAAAATACCAAGACCTAACCTTAATACTAACGTAGCGGTACTGAATGCACCTGCAGAATACTTTGTGGAGAGTAATTTTTTCATTTTCTTTTTGGTTTAAAGATTTTTCATTTTTATTGAATGTAAATTTTACAATATCCTTAACAGCAAAACAAAAATACATTCGTTTACATTACAACATGCAACAGTTATCCACTTATTCACAATAAAATTGGAACAGTATTTGAATGACTGGCATAATAGCTAATTTTACTGTTATAAAAAAGCCCGAAAAAACAAACATGATAAAACATAAATTAATAGCCTTGTTACTTTCTGCCGGGTTATATATTTCAGCCACTGCCCAACCTACTAATGCAGTAACAGATGCAGAAAAAAAATATAAAGACGCTAAAGAATTATTTGTAAAAGAACAATTTGCTTTGGCATACCCCTTACTTAAAGAGCTTAAAGAACAATATCCGGACAATAGCATCAGCAACCATACTTATTTAAATGATGA
Organism: Ferruginibacter sp.; assembly: GCA_043719495.1. Classification (GTDB taxonomy): domain Bacteria; phylum Bacteroidota; class Bacteroidia; order Chitinophagales; family Chitinophagaceae; genus Ferruginibacter. Next base: position 7,027 of record JAYSTT010000224.1, read on the forward strand.
TGTAAAATATTTTTATACCGTTTGCGAATTAAAGTTGATGCAACCTGTGGCAGAAGATGAAGCAAAGCAATATATAGAAGTGGTGAGTAACGAGCCACGCCGACAGTTGATGAGCTACCATTTGGCAAAGTTTTATTTTACCCGGGAAGAATTTAGTAATGCAGTAAATTATTACGAGAGAGCAGGGCTGGATAACCTGAGCAATGAAGAAATAGCCGATGCTAAATTTGAGAAAGCGTATTGCTATTTCAATTTAAAACAGTTTGATGAAGCCAAACCATTGTTTGATGAAATTCATCAGTTGCCCAAAAATAAATATTATTTTCCTGCCAATTATTATTATGGTTTTATTTGTTATAAAGACAGACAGTATAATGAAGCATTAAAAGCATTTAAATTAGTGGAAACAAGAGATGAATATAAGGGAGTGGTACCCTATTACATAGCAGAGATATATTATTTTCAGGGAAAAAAGGAGGAAGCATTACGGTACGGAGAAAGTATTTTGGCCAGGGGCGGTAATTTATTTTATGAAAAGGAAATGAAATTACTGATGGGGCAATTGCGATTTGAGAAAAAAGAATTTTCAAAGGCATTACCTCTTTTGGAATATTATGTAAACAACAGTGAAAAAGTTGACAAAGAAGTATTGTACGAACTGAGTTATTGTTATTACCAGGATAATCAATTACAAAAAGCTATTAACGGGTTTAAGCAATTGAGTAATCAAAAAGATTCGATGGGGCAAAACAGCATGTATTTGCTGGGTGATTGTTATTTAAGAACCAATCAAAAAGCAAATGCCAGAAATGCCTTTCAATACTGTGCCTATAACAACAGTAACAGAACACAACAGGAAGTATCCCGTTTTATTTATGCAAAACTTTCTTACGAGTTGGGTTATCAGGATATTGCTTTAAATGAATTGAAAAAATTTCTCAATGATTATCCCAATTCCGAATATGAAACAGAAGCCAAAGAATTATTGGTGGGGCTTTTAGCTAATACTAATAATTTTTCTGATGCCTTAACTTTATATGAATCGATGGGTAAACCAACGGTTGCCATGCAAAAAGTGTATCCCCGTATTTTATTTGGCAGGGCGGTGGAGTATATTAACGATCAGCAAATTTTACGGGCAGATGAATTATTAACAAAAGTGTTGGCGGATCAGTATGCCGGGCCGATATTACCCTATGCTAATTTCTGGAAAGGTGAAATTGCTTTGCGTAACCAAAAGCACGATGAAACGATTCGTTACATGACTTTATACCTGCAAAGCAGTGCTCCTTCTCAGGGAGAAGCAACCCCACAGGCAGCAAGATATAATTTGGGTTATAGCTGGATGAAAAAAGAAAATTACAAGCAGGCACTAAATTATTTTGAACAGGTTACAAAGCCTGTAAGCGCCACTTCGCCGGCAATTGAACAGGATGCTTATGTACGCAGTGCCGATTGTTATTTTATGAACCGGGATTTTGCAAAGGCCAACGGGATATATGATAATGTAATTAATAATGCACTGCCTCAAAGTGATTATGCATTTTTTCAAAAAGCTATGATTGCGGGAGTAAAAAGTTCTGTGGAAAAAATAAAGACGCTTAATACACTTACCCGCCAATATCCGCAAAGTAATTTGGTGCCTGATGTAAATATGGAGGTTGCTAATACTTATATGGCCGATGAAAAATTCAGGGATGCAATTCCCTATTTGAATAATCTTATTAATATGCCCGATGCAGGTGGATTAAAACCTGTTGCCTATTTAAAGTTAGGATTGAGTTATTATAATATTGATGATAACAAAAATGCACTGGCCAATTATCAAACACTCATTCAAAAATATCCACAGTCAATAGAAGCAGACGAAGCACTGGATAACGTTAAAAATATTTATGTAGAAGAAGGCAGGCCAAATGAGTATGTGGAACTGATGCGAAAAAATGGTAAAAATATTTCTGTCAGCGAAGCAGATTCCTTAAATTATACCGCAGCAGAAATAAAATATAATGCTAATGACTGTGTTGCAGCAATTACCGGCTTTAATAATTACTTATCACAGTATCCTGATGGTTCATTTGCACTGGAAGC
>JAYSTT010000225.1:0-1532 GCA_043719495.1 Ferruginibacter sp.
ACAGATTCGTTACTTGCTTGCCATACTTTTTTCATTTTTTTTATGAGTTCGGTTACAACTACCACTTTACCTGGTTTTGGCGTCATGTGACTAATGATGATTTTATCAGCATAATCGGTAAGTTTAACAGTAGATAAATCTGTTTCAAATTCAAAATAACTGCTAGAATATTGGTTAGTAATTAATGGAGCAAGATTAGTATTCCAGTCTGTGGAGTGTTCTGTACTAATGTCGCCCCTTCCATCAATTGTAGCCCAATCGCTTGGCCCTTCTGTAATCATATATCCACCTGCATCTGGCCCAGATTCTATACTCCATACCCGCCAGTGCCAATCGCCGGAATGATATTTTTGAGCATGGGCGCCGAGTGCTTTTTCAAAAGCCTGTACTTTATCGGGTTTGCAAAAGTAACGGCTTGCGTTTAAAACGGTTTTTGTTTGGCTGATGCTTAGCAATGGTGTAAGCAGCAACAGAAAAAATAATTTTCTCATTACTTTAAAGTTTAAATGATGAATAAATGAAAATTAGTTTGCTAAGGTGGAAAGCATATTATTTTTACAGGGAAGGAAGAAATATAAATGTAAATTAAATTTAATATATAGCAAAATATATTTTAGCAGATGCGATTACAGCATCTATTTCAGAAGAGTTTTTTTATTGGGTATTTTCCTCGCCATTTGAAATTAAAATAAAATTAAAATGATTAGTGTGGGCACTAAACATTAAATAATTATTTGTTTGAAAAATATATTTTAATCTATTGTACAATAAAGATGAATAATGATATTCAGAGGAAGTGAGTTTCGCCTCAGCGGGGTTTTCACCTGCACAAACCTCATCATATAAAAACTATAATCTGTGAAACCCTGTCTGCCGACAGGCAGGCATGCTGTAGAGAAGAACTACAAATATTTACAAGCCCAACGTTTGTTACAAATATAATCTGCAATTTATTTTTTCAGTGTCATTTCAATATCGAAGACTTAGGGTTTCGTATAATTTGAAACCTATTCATCCGTCGGGCCTGCCTGTCGGCAGACAGGGTTTCGCAGAAAAGTTTCATTATAATTTTTAATAACTGCATGCGAAAACCCCGTCGATACAAAAGGTTTTGCAGCAAAGTTTCATTATAATTTTTAATATCTGCAGGCGAAAACCCCGTCGATACAAAAGGTTTTGCAGCAAAGTTTCATTATGATTTTTAATATCTGCAGGCGAAAACCCCGTCGATACAAAATTGGTTTTAAATATTGTTAATCTAATGCATAATAAAAGTTCAATAAAGATTTGAAGTTGAACGGAGGTTATTAATTGGCTTTTATCAAAAGCCAATTAATAACAAAATCATATTTGCCACTGAAGTTCAACATAGCGGCTTCTTTGCTCGTTCAATAAAAAAAATATTAATTATCTGCCAGCATCATTTTTACCACCATTTCTTTCATAAGCATGGCACCAGAAGTTCCGTTATCGCCTACTCCTTTGCTTTTAAGATCGTAATGATGCATGAGCAACAACATTTTTTCTATGCC
>JAYSTT010000226.1:0-9103 GCA_043719495.1 Ferruginibacter sp.
AATAAAACAAGTGCACATGCCTGCGGGCATCATTTATTTGGTACGGGTTCTGTAGCGGCCGGTATTGCTGTAAAAAAATTATTAGAAACAGGTAAAATAAAAGGCACGATAAAAGTATTTGGATGCCCTGCTGAAGAAGGTGGAAGTGGAAAAGTATATATGGTAAGAGAAGGATTGTTTAATGGCGTAGATATAGTGTTGCATTGGCATCCGAGCGATAATAATTCGGTAACTTATTCAAGTGCATTGGCCAATAAGTCTGCTAAGTTTAGGTTTTATGGTATTGCCTCACATGCATCTGGCTCGCCTGAGCAGGGTCGCTCTGCACTAGATGCGGTGGAGGCTATGGATAATATGGTGAACATGATGCGGGAACATATTCCACAAGAAACCCGTATTCATTATGTAATTACCAATGGCGGTAAAGCTCCTAATGTAGTACCGGAATTTGCTGAAGTATATTATTATGTAAGGCACCCCGAGAGAGCAATAGCAGTATCCATTTTTGACAGGGTTGTAAAAGCTGCGGAGGGTGCAGCCCTTGGTACAGAAACTAAAATGAATTATGAAATAATTGGCGGCACACACGACCTGCTCATCAATAAAACACTTGCAGCAAGTATGCAAAGCAATTTAGAAAAAGTGGGTGGTGTAATGTACACAGCAGAAGAAATTATTTTTTCGAAAAAATTACAAGCAAGTTTTTTGAACAAGCCTACTCCAATTGATTCGGCAACCATAGTAAAACCATTGCATATCGAAAAAAATCAGGGCTCCACAGATGTGGGAGATGTAAGTTATACGGTACCAACAGTGGGTTTAAATACTGCCACATGGGTACCTGGCACATCTGCACATAGTTGGCAGGCTGTTGCCGCAGGCGGAACAGACATTGGTATTAAGGGAATGATGGTAGCTGCAAAAACGCTGGCATTTACGGCTATTGATCTGTTTACAAATCCAGAACTTATTAAAAAAGCAAAAGAAGAATTTACACAAACAAAAGGCGACTATCAATACAAAGCTTTATTGGGCGATAGAAAACCTGCATTAAATTACAGGGATTAAAGGTATTGGTAAAAAGGGTAATAATTTTTTATACAATTAATCAAGCTTCAATAATTATCATTAAACAAACAAAATGAAAATAAAATTCTTTTTCATCTGCCTGATTTTATCGCAGCACATCATTGCACAATCCTATAAAAAAATTCATGCTAAAGCAATTGTTGTAGATACACACAACGACATATTGATGCAAGCTTCTGATATAGGCATAGTGTTTGACCAGGACCTCACCGGTAAAACACATACCGATCTGGCCCGGTGGAAAAAAGGTGGACTGGACGTACAAATTTTTTCGGTGTATTGTGATGGGGATATAAAAAATGCATATGCTTATGCCAACAGGGAAATGGACAGCCTTGATGCTGTAGCGGCCCGCAATCCAGATAAAATTGTAAAAGCATTCAGTTATGCTGAATTAATTAAAGCAGTAAAGCAACATAAGATTGCTGCTATGTTTGGTGTGGAAGGTGGCCACATGATAGAAGATGATCTTAATAAACTAGATGCACTTTATAAACGTGGTGCCAGGTATTTAACCTTAACGCACAACATAGCACCCTCATGGGCTACCAGTGCAGCCGATGAAACGACGAACCCAAATTTACCACATAAAGGACTTACGGATTTTGGCAAACAGGTTGTACAACGTATGAACCAGCTCGGCATGATGATAGATGTGAGCCACGCCGGTGATCAAACTTTTTGGGATGTAATTAAATTGACCAGCAAACCGATCATAGCTTCACATAGTTCAGTATACAGCCTGGTGGCACACCGACGAAATTTAAAAGATGAACAAATAAAAGCTATTGCAAATAATGCCGGCGTAATTCAAATCAATTTTAATCCCGGCTTCATCGATAGCAGTTTTGATAAAAAAGAAATTGCTTTTCTGAAAAAGTATGCTGCAGAATATGATTCACTCATGAAAACTGGCATGCTTGAATGGTACAGTATGGATTACTTGTATAAAAAATATGCAGCAGAAACAAACGCAATGAGACCACCACTGTCGATGGTTATTGAACATATAGAATACATCATAAAATTAGTGGGTGTAGATTATGTAGGGCTCGGCTCCGATTTTGATGGCATTAATATTACGCCACAACAATTAGATGATGTGACTACATATCCTGTTATTACAAAAGCATTGGTAGATAAAGGTTACAGCAAAAAGGATATTAATAAAATTTTAGGTGGCAATTTTTTAAGGGTATTAAAAGCTAATGAAGTAAAATAACCTGCTTATACTGTAATACATTTTTTACAATAATAAAAACAAACCGATGTTAAAAAAACTCTTTCTGCTTTTTATAAGCTTGTATGCATTTACTGTTCGGGCACAGCAACCATATTTTCCTGATGCAGACTGGCAGGTAAAAAAACCAGAAGAGCTTAAAATAAATAAACCCTTATTGGACAGTGCAGTTGCCCTTGCATTAAGAAGTGAAAATAAAGTTGACAAAGATTTACGAATTGCCATCTTAAAATCTTATTCAAGAGAACCTAATTATAAAATCATTGGGCCTACGAAACAACATGGCGGACCGGCCGGGCTTATTATTAAAAATGGATACATTGTTGGACAATGGGGAGATGTAAACCGTGTTGATATGACGTTTAGTGTTACCAAAAGTTACCTATCAACCGTTGCAGGATTAGCAGTAGATAATGGCCTGATAAAAAATGTGAATGACAAAGTGAATCAATATGTGTGGGATGAATCTTTTGAAGGAGAACATAATTCAAAGATTACGTGGGAGCATTTGTTAACACAGTCTTCCGATTGGTCGGGCAATTTATTTGGATTAAATGATTGGGCCGACAGGCCACCAAAAGAAGGCGGCATTGATGATTGGAAAAACAGAAAATTTTTTGAACCAGGCACTGTGTATGAATACAATGATGTACGTGTAAATCTGTTAGCCTATTCTTTGTTACAGGTTTGGCGCAAACCATTACCTGCTGTGCTGAAAGAAAAGATAATGGATCCCATTGGTGCATCCGCCACCTGGCGTTGGTATGGTTATGAAAATTCTTTTGTGAATATGGATGGCTTAATGATGCAATCCGTAAGCGGTGGCGGCCATCATGGAGCTGGTATCTTTATCAATACACTCGATCATGCAAGAATGGGTTTGCTGTTTTTAAGAAATGGAAAATGGAAAAACCAACAACTGCTGTCGGAAAAATGGATCAACGCAGTGCAACAACCATCTGTTGCCAATAAAAATTACGGCTATATGTGGTGGTTAAATACAGGCCAGGCACAATTGAAAGGCATTTCACCAACCGTTTATTTTGCAGTTGGCTTTGGGGGCAATTATATTATTGTAGATAAAGAACATGATCTGGTGGTAGTTACCCGATGGGTGGACGATGATAAAATAGCTGATGTATTGGGTTTGATTATAAAATCGATTGAAGTAAAATAATATGCCAATGCTGGAAGGAAAAAAGGAAATAAATTGAATAAATAAAAACAGAAACCATGAAAAAAAGTACTTTTTTAGTATTCGCAACAGTCCTGTTGTTTGCCTGCAACTCAAATAAAGAAAACAATAAAACAGCAGCACAGTTAGATGAATACCTTACTGCTCAAGCAACCCAGTACCGCTTTAACGGCAATGTACTGGTGGCAGAGAATGGAAAAATAGTTTTTCAAAAATCCTATGGCTATGCCAATTTTGATACCAAACTTATGCTGAATGATTCCGCTGTATTTGAACTGGCATCGGTAAGTAAGCAATTTACTGCCACTGCCGTTTTATTATTAAAAGATAAAGGCAAATTAAAACTAACCGATTCGCTGCGGCAGTATTTTCCTGAGCTGCCCTACAATAACATCAGCATTTATCAAATGCTTACCCATACATCGGGCCTGCCGGATTATGAAGAGGCCATGAATAAAAAATGGGACCACAGTAAGATTGCTTTCAATAAGGATATGATCGCTTTTCTTGCCAAAGAAAAGCTGCCGGTTTTATTTGCGCCTGGTACCAAATGGGAATACAGCAATACGGCTTATGCCATACTTGCATCCATTGTAGAAAAGGTTTCGGGACAAACCTTTGGTGTGTTTATGGCACAAAATATTTTTCAACCATTGCAAATGAATCATACCCGGATCTATAATACCCGCCGTTCATTAAAAGATACCATTGCCAATTATGCATATGGTTTTGTTTATGAGGACAGTTTGAAAAAATACTTTATGCCCGACAGTGTAGCTGAATTAAAGTATGTAATTTATTTAGACGGTATAGAGGGCGATGGTGTTGTGAATTCCACCACTGCAGATTTATTAAAATGGGATAGGTCAATAAAAAATCACAGCCTGCTCAGCGAAGCCACACAAAATGAAATGCTGAAAGAGCAAGCCCTGATTGATACTGTAAAAAAAACACACTATGGTTTTGGCGTATTTATGGAAAACACAGAGTTAGGTTATGTTATTTCACACTCTGGCGGATGGCCGGGTTATACTACCTACCTGGCAAGGAATGTTGATAAAGACCAAACCTTTATCGTACTGTCGAACAATTCATCGCCATCTCCGGCAATAACCACGGCACTACAACATATACTAAACGGTAAGCCCGTAGTAGTGCCTTATCAGCATAAAGAAATAAACATGGATTCTGTAACCCTGCAGCAGTTTGTTGGAAAATATAAAGCCACCAATGAAATAAGTATTGAACGCATCGGAAACAAACTTTTTCGTGTAAGCCCCAACGGACAAAAGATTGAAGTGAAACCGGAATCGGCCTCAAAGTTTTTTTATAGTGATGGCGGCGACCGTCAGATTGAATTTGAAATGGATGCCAATAAAAAAATCACAAAAGCATGGTTGATTAGCTATGGAGTGAAAACAGTATTTCAAAAAATATAATATTAGCATACACAATTAAATAATTACTACATGAAAATCATTATGAGGAAACAATTGCTCATTGTATTATTCACTTCACTTACACTAACAGGCATTACACAAACAAACATGGTATATGATGTGGTACTCAAAGGCGGCCGTGTTATTGACCCCGAAACAAAACTCGATGCTATTAAAAATGTGGGCATCCTCAACAATCGCATTGCACAAATTAGTTCGGAACCATTGCAGGGAAAAGAAATCATCAATGTAAGCGGGTTCGTTGTTGCTCCTGGTTTTATTGATATGCATGTTCACGGGCGCAGTAATGTGGAGCAGGAATATCAATTGCACGACGGAGTAACTACAGCATTAGAATTGGAATGGGGCATTGATCATTTGGCTGAATGGTATGCATCAAGAAAAGGGAAGGCACTCATCAATTATGGCGCAAGTGTTTGCTGGCCTTTTGAAAGGTTTAAATCTTTTGAAAAGTACCAGCCCGGCGTTGAAACTTTACGTCAAAAAATGATAGCAGGTGAATCCTCCATTGATATGTTATTTAAAATATTACCGCCTTCTTATGCCGACAAACTTACAGAAGAAGAGACCAATAGAATGGCGGCCAATATCAAACTTTCTTTAGCGGAAGGAGGAATTGGTATTGGTGTACCGATTGGCTATCTGCCAAAAACCTCTTCTGACGAAATGTTTCGGGTATATCAATTGGCTGCAGCATTGAATGTCTTGGTTTTCTCTCATGTCCGAAATCCCGACATTATTTCAATTCAAGAGGTAATTGCAGATGCAGCATTAACAGGTACTCCATTGCATATTGTTCATATAAACAGCATGTCATTGGGGCAAATTCAAGTGGCTCTTGATATGATTCAGGCGGCTAACAAAAAAGGGATTGACGTTTCCACAGAATTATATTCCTATACGGCTGGCAATACATTTATCAACAGTGCCATGTTTGATGAAGGTTGGCAGGAAAAATTGGGTATTACATACGGCGACCTCCAATGGGTTGCAACCGGAGAACGCCTTACAAAAGAAACTTTTGAAGCTTATCGAAAAACCGGGGGCTCTGTAATTCTGCATGTGATGAAACCAGAATGGATTAAAACAGGTATTGCGGCACCAGGTGTAATGATAGCTTCTGATGGAGCAGTTTATGCCAAACTTGCCCACCCACGTACTGCCGGTACTTTTTCAAGAGTATTGGGCAAATATGTAAGAGAAGATAAAGTGATTGATTTAATTACAGCCATTGAAAAGATGACTTTGCTTCCTGCAAAACGTTTGGAAAACATAGCTCCGATGATGCACTTTAAAGGAAGAATACAAATTGGAGCCGACGCAGACATCAGCATCTTTAATCCCGAAACAATAATTGACAAAGCCACTTTTGAAAAAGGCTTGGAGTTTTCTGCAGGTATTGAATATGTAATGGTGAACGGAACCTTTGTGTTGAAGAATGGAAAAACAGTAGCAGGTGTTTTGCCCGGGCAACCAGTGTATGGAAAATTTAAAAAGTAAATGAAAATTTAAATAAAATGAAAACAAGACGGAGATGAATAAAAAATAAGAATATTCGATAAGGGTACCCAAACTATTGACAATCGCATAGCCCCCGAGGCAGGAGGCGATGGTAGGAATAAATGAATAAATCAATGGAAAATAGATGAATTGCATTTCATCAGGCTCGTTAAAAATTACAACCAACTACAATAAATATGAGAAAAATAACAGTAGTCCTGCTTTGTTTTGTAACAGTTGTGCATATCGCTACCGCACAAAAAACCCGTGCAAGAGATATTGGAATTCCGTTTGATGGCACTCCCGGAAAATTTAATGCCATCACCGATGTAAAAGGTGTTGAAGTGGGTTATAGTACCATCATTTCAGGACAAGGGAAAAACATAAGAGGCATGGGCCCCGTACGTACCGGTGTTACTGCTATTTTACCAAGAGGCAGAAACAATAATCCTGTTTATGCAAATTGGTACACATTAAATGGCAATGGCGAAATGACCGGAACAACGTGGGTAACTGAATCTGGTTTTTTAGAAGGCCCCGTTATGATTACCAATACAAATAGTGTGGGCACAGTAAGAGATGCCGTATTAAAATGGTATGTAAAGAAAGGATGGTATAAAGAAGATTTCTGGTACACTTATCCTGTTGTGGCAGAAACCTACGATGGTTTTTTAAATGATATTTATGGCTTTCATGTAAAAGAAAGCAATGCGTTTGAAGCATTGGACAGTGCAAAGAGTGGCTTTTTAAAAGAAGGCAATGTGGGTGGCGGCACAGGCATGATGTGTTTGGGATTTAAAGGTGGCACAGGCACTGCATCAAGAGTTATAAAAATTAAAGACTCTACTTATACCATTGGTGTATTGGTACAATCAAATTTTGGAAGCAAAAATAATTTTACCATTGCTGGTGTGCCAGTTGGCAGAGAATTAAAAGACACGATGAATTATGAATTTAAAGCGCCACCTTCTTATCAACCCGGTGATGGTTCTATCATTGTAGTGCTGGCAACAGATGCACCCTTATTACCCCACCAGTTAAAAAGAATAGCAGCAAGAATTGCACTCGGTGTAGGCAAAGTTGGCGGAAGGGGAGAGAATGGTTCCGGTGATATTTTTATTGCTTTCTCTACTGCAAATTCTACTGCCTTTCAACGGGAAGATTTTACAAAAGTAGATGAACTGCCGAATGATATGATTAACCCCTTGTTTAATGGAACAGTGCAGGCGGTGGAAGAAGCCATCATTAATGCGATGGTAGTTGCAGAAACAATGGAAGGAATAAATGGAAATAAAGCTTATAGATTGCCGCATCAATTAGTGATGGACGTTTTAAAAAAATATAGCCGGATAAAATAATTTATTTTTAAATGAAAAAACTAATAACCCTCTTTTGTTTTGTTGCAGGTATGCAAACAAATTTTGCACAAAGCAAAATCACAGACAGTTTAAATACGCTGCTGTCCAAAACTACCAAAACCATCGACCGGTTTAGCCTATTGAATAAAATAATTGACTTTAACGATGCTACCCAGGGGAATTTACAGGATACTGGCACTGGTCTTCAAATGCACCGTATAGCCCAGCAATTAAAAAATGACTCTTTACTTGCCATCAGTACAAATGTAATAGGCAATTATTTCAGGGGCAAAAGTGACTATCCTGCTGCACTGGATTATTTTTTTAAAGCCATTCCTTTGGCAGAAAAAGTAAAAGACAAACGAAGGATAAGTTCCCTGTATTTTGACATTGCAGAATGTTACTACAGCCTACAGAACCTTGATGAATGTTATAAATATGCCATGATCGGAGAACAGAATTTACCTGATAAAGATTCACCGATGTATGATTTTATGGCGACCCAGTTTCACCGTACCATGGGAAACTATTACCTTAAAAAAAAACAACCGGACTCGGCATTGAAGCAGATTCATAAATTGGAAGAAGAAAACAACAGGCTGAAAAAATCTAATTATATTTTGTATAGCTATATTCAGAATGGTACGGCTTATAGCCAACTTGGAGAAAATGACCTGGCAGAAATATATTTCAAAAAGGCACATGTACTTTCAGATTCAATTGCTACTCCAGTAATGATACTTGTTTTTAACGATGCTTATATTCCTTACCTGCTCACCACTAACCAGGTTGAAAGAGCCAGGCAGCAGGCATTCCAATTATTGAACACAGGTAAACAGATTGATAACAATTTAAGAAAGCTAAATGCAGCCGGTTTTTTAAGCCAGGCGTATAACAAGTTGCATCAGCCAGACAGTGCTTATTATTATTTGAGCATGGAATCTTCACTTAAAGATTCAGTTTTTAATCAAACAAATATTAATAAAATACAGTCTCTGGTTTTTAATGAACAAATAAGAAAGATAGATGAAGAAGCCAAACTGGCTGCTGCAGATGAGCAGCGCAAACAAAATCTCCAATACGCCTTAATAGCTCTCGGCATTATTATTTTACTCACACTTTATTTACTCCTCAGCCGCAGCTTTATTACCAACACAAAACTGATAGAATTTTTTGGCGTAGTAGCTTTATTAATTGTGTTTGAATTTTTAAATTTATTGCTGCATCCTTTTTTAGAGCGCATTACACATCACAGCCCTGT
>JAYSTT010000227.1:0-1527 GCA_043719495.1 Ferruginibacter sp.
AGAGAAATTAAAACTAATAAATATGAACAGCAAAAACCTAATACTCGCTTTGTTCCTGGCATTTACGCTACCCGTATTTGCACAAACTGCCGACATGTCTTTAATACCATATCGCAAGGGTGATTTATGGGGATATGCAAGTCCCGATAAATCTATGGTCATTACGCCTCAATATGAAGAAGCCCGAAGGTTTTATGAAGGATTTGCAGCAGTAAAAAAAGGCGGTAAATTTGGATACATCAATAAGGAAGGCAAAGTGGTAATCCCTTTTAAATTTTTTACTGCAAAATCATTTCAATATGGTTTTTATGGGTCGGATACTAAACCCAATCCAAAACAGAAAGCACCTGCTGAACAAAAAACTGTACTCTTTGCAGGAGCTTCCTTAACTGCCACTGGTTACGAAATATGTATTGATACAAAAGGGGTTCAGTTGACCAAATGCCCGGCCATAAATGACAACGTTGTTGTAGATAATGATAAGCCGGCAACGGTTACAGTTGTATCTAATTACAACACAATGCAAAAAAGTGATTTGTTTGATAAGATTACGGGCGACTATAAAATTATAGCTAACGCAGAGGAAACTTATTATATCGCTACCAGAAACAATAACTATGGTGTGTTTAATAATAAATTTGATGTGATCGTACCTTTTGAGTACTCATCCATTGAAAAAATAAACATCGGGCCGATGGTATATTTGAAAGTTGAAAAAAATGGACTTAAAGGAATTTTATTTGGTACAGGATCTCCTTATTTTGCGGTAGAAAATACAAAAATACAGGACGTTAAGACGTTAAACGGAAGCACCTATTTTATTTATACCAAAGACGGACAAACAGGTATTAAAGACACAAAGTATAAAAGTATTGTAGAACCAATCTATTCTGATGTTGCCTACGATTCTACAGGCGGCGGTTTTGTAATAACAGCAAGCAACATATACAAAGGGTATGTTTTTTCAAATGGCAATGTTGTATTACCCAGATTTACTGATGTTATGGCTTTAAAGGGTACCGAATTTGTTATGGTAAAAAATGCTGCAGGTAAATGGGGCTATATAAACAGCAACCTGGCGGAGTATTTCGAAGATTAAAATAGAACCATGAATTTTTATAATAAGGCCCGCCATGCGGGCCTTATTTATTTAAACACATTGCTGTTATATTGTGCATTTGCCTTTTGCAGAAATGCCCTGATCCTTATCAGCAGTGTGTTTAAGGTCAGCAATGAATTTTTGTCTGCCAAAAGATTTTGAGTTAAGTGTTTATCTTTTTTATAGTTAAATAAAAACTCGGCTTTGTTGGTAACTGAATTAAAACCTAAAATATAACTGCTGTCGGTAACCTGGTACAAAGAGCTGCCCGATCTGGAAAAAACATAGCTGTTGGATGAATTGCTGTCCAGTAAATTATTGCCATAAGAGATAATGCTGTCGCTGTAGCCGGCAACGCTTAAAACAGTTGCTGCTATATCAAACTGGCTTGCCATTTTATTAACGATATTCTTTTTACCAACTGAAGG
>JAYSTT010000228.1:0-1527 GCA_043719495.1 Ferruginibacter sp.
CAGCGGCAAAAACAGCAGCGACAGTGCTTTGATCATTGATGCCATGGATATTTTATATTCTGGCAAAGTGGATGGATTTTGCATCATTAGCAGCGACAGTGATTTTACAAGGCTTGCAACCAGGCTACGGGAAGCCGGTATGAAAGTATTTGGCATTGGCCAAAAGAAAACACCTAACCCTTTTATTGTTGCCTGCGATAAATTCATTTATATGGAGATCATACCCGTATTTGGCGCAGAAGCTGAAGAAATAAACCCGGCCAAAACAAAATCCAGCAAACCCGCTACTCCCAAGCCTGTGGTTGATAAACTGAATAAAGAAACACTTAAATTAATCGCTCATACAATCAATGACCTGGCAGACGAAAACGGCTGGGCATTTTTGGGAGATGTAGGAAACCTTATTTTAAAAAAACAACCAAATTTTGATCCGAGGAATTATGGTTTTCAAAAGTTAACACCATTAATTAAATCATCTCCGCAATTTGAAATTGATAAAAGGGAGACGGATAAAGCGGGGATAAAATTGGTGTATATCAGGAATAAAGAATAGCCTGCAAGCTTCTAGCTACAAGGAAAAAGCAACAGGCTCAAATAACCTTTAGTAACTACAATTTTACCATGACACTTAAAGAACTAAAGATTGCTTCGTATTTAATGTCAATTTTTTCTGCTGAAGATAAAAGCTATAAAAAGATTGTTGCAAAGAATTTTAATTTGAACTCACCAGATGACTGCAAATTGCTTTTAAAGTTCCTGAACGAATGGGGCTGTAGGCAGTTTAAAATAGAAGATCACCTTTCGGCATCTATTGGTTTAAAAAAATGGTTTAATGACTCATATCATTTACTCCCGAAAAGTTCAGTATGTTTAATTGACCAAAGTGACAAAAAAATCAAGCAGTATGGGAAAGTATTTGATGCCATAAAAGGCTCATATGCATCAACTGATAAAAGAGGGGTTATCAAAACAGTTGGAGCAGTTGGTGCTGCTAAGACTTTATTTGCTATTCGAAAAAATATGTTTCCTCCATGGGATAATCCAATTATAAAAAAATTGGAACTTCCTGCTAATGGTAAAGGTTACACAACCTATTTGCTTTATGTAAAAGAAAAGTTACAGAAATTGAAAGAGGAATGCAATAAGCAAAATATAGATATTAAAGAGTTACCAACAATTTTGAATAGGCCACATGCAAGTTTAGTAAAATTTATAGACGAATATTTTTGGCTGACAATGACAAAAAAATGTAATCCTGAAGTAATTATCAAGCTAGCGAAAAAAAAAGACTAACAAATATCACCAGCTTATCATTTTATTCACGTTTCTCACGACTCCCACTATACAATTCATACTCCAACAACCTGCAATCAATCTTACTAGTATAAAACTCAATCCTTCTGTTTGGTTTTAGGCCGATCTTTTTGGCAAGTTCTAAATTACCAGTAAAAATATAACCAAAGTATCCTTTGCATTTCTTCTTTAAAAAATCGCCCATGCGGCCGTAGGTAATTTCAAGTTCGGCTT
>JAYSTT010000229.1:0-1525 GCA_043719495.1 Ferruginibacter sp.
CCTGCCTATTATACAAAGTCGCTTTCTTACCGCCTCTTACAAATTCCACTTGGCTTTGGATATGAATTTTTAAAAACCAAAAAGACAAATGTATTTGCCAGCCTTATATTTATTCCCAATTATCTTTTAAATGCAAAATATAACTGCAATAATTATCCAACATTCAAAAAGAATTATTGGCAGGGCATTTCCTTAAATCCTACCATAGGTCTTGATTATAATTTATCTCAAAAAATTAAATTAACCGGTGCTTTGGCTTATTCAGTAGTAAATACTGTTAAGCCGGAAGCGTATTCAAATAGGGAATCGGAGCTAAAACATCAATATCTGCAGCTTGGTTTGGGAGTAAAACTAAAATTAAAATAAAATAATAAAGTCAAAAAAAAAAAGAATTGCACTCCTTAGGAATATCATTTTTCTCCCTGAAAAAAATTAAATTTGTGTATAAACAAAGTAATCATGACCACAATTGCCATCCGTAAAAAATTACATGAGTTTATTGACAATATAGAAGAAAAAAAAGCCAAAGCCATTTACACACTTTTTGAAAAAGAAATTAAACAAAGTGAACGCATCAGCATAGAACAATACAACAAAGAAATAGATGAAGCAGAAGCTGAATTTGAAAGAGGTGATTATATTACTCAGGATGCGATGCTAAAAAAAATAAACCAATGGTAAGCATCGTTATAGAATAGTTTATCGGTATAAAAAAGGGATTATACGTGTCCTCAGTGTGCGCCACATAAAAATGGAGCCCAAAGAATATTAATCCTACAATAAATAACCTGCAATAAAATTTCTTTCTACATTTACACCCACATTGCTCCCCGGATTTGTTTTATTCTAACGCAGAGCCAACTCCACCAGCATCTTTGTTAATTAAAACAACGCATCATGTCCACTCATAAAGAAATTAAAACGGTAACAACCGACACCCTGCAAAAAATGAAAGCCGCCGGAGAAAAGATCCCTCACTCGTCCTCGTCTCTGACGAGGATGCTCTGGTCTGAAGTTTTCAACTTCCTCCTATGTTTTAATTTAATCGGTTATCTTCTCCACTATTTCCTATTTCCTATTTTCAATCAATGAATTCAAAAAGTTCACACCACTTTAATGCACTCACCGGTTTTCGCTGTTTGGCAGCTTGCATGGTGTTCCTGTATTACAACCGCAAGTACTGGCCTACCATGAAAAACAAAAATAAATTTCTTAACTTCACTGTAGCAATTTTTGATTGTTGATTTTAAGCAACACTCAATAAAATAAATATGCCAACATTAACACGATATAGCGACTTTAAAGACTTGAAAAAAAGTGATGTATCAAAACATACTGCTAACACAGATAATGCCCGGCAAATATCTGAATTAGAAGATTTCCTATCGTTGTTAAGAAAAGAAAAAGCCAGAAAACAAAAAAACACTAAGACCAGTGGATAGCAGCGTAACGGATCATATTCTTGACGTATGTAAAACGCTCAATAAAAACGGTGTTCAGTATTTAATTGTTGGTGGTACCGCAG
>JAYSTT010000230.1:0-1525 GCA_043719495.1 Ferruginibacter sp.
TGTAACTGGGTTTTCTCCCCTCTTGGGGGAGTTAGAGGGGGCTGCAATTACAATACATCCAATAAGAGCAGCCAGTAATAACATACTCACCACCTCAAAAGGTAAGGCGTAGCCGCCTACTTCGGTGCCTAACATTTGAGTACCAATATTAACTACTGTAGGTTCAACAGCTGTTTCGGTGGAGCCAATAAATTTATACTGGTACAATTGCACTAATATTAAAGCCAGTCCGCAAAAAGCGGCCAGCGCTGCAAATAATTGTCTACCCATCTTTTGTTGCGGCATTTTTTCTCCTGTTTTCTGTGTTAAAAAAATGGAGAAAATAATCAGCACAACAATGCCGCCTACATATACTACTATTTGTACTGCTGCAATAAATTCGTACTGCAACCAAAAATAAAGTCCGGCAATACCAATTAAAGAAAACAATAAATAAATAGCCGAACGAAATATTTGCCGGCTGGTTACTGCCAGCAATCCACTCACTAAAGTTAGTATTGCCAATAAATAAAATATAATTGCAGATCCTTCCATTTTTTAACTTTCAATTTTATTCCACGCCTTCCATTATTTTAGAGCCAGGGTTATTTAATATTTTCGTTAATTCATTCCTGTCAAAAACGCTGTGTTCAAATGTTGGTACCATTATTATTGCATCCGATGGGCAGGCCACCACACATAAATTACACATAGTGCACAATTCCAAATGATACACTAATTTATCAATGGCTTTTTTCTTTTTGCCTTCCGGTGTAATATCATTTTTAAAAATCACTTTGATGGTTCCATTAGGGCAAGCCAGTTCGCAGGCCTGGCAACCGGTGCAGCGGTGTTCATTCTTTTCATCATGAGGCATTACCACTTCGCCTTTAAACCTTTCGGCCATTACCAGTGTATCCCTGTTATCAGGATATTGCTCCGTAATAATTTCTTTGTGGTGCGTAAAATAATATCCGGTACGCCTGAGGCCCACCAGTAATGATTTTACTGCGCCATAAACTTCTTTAATATATTTAACTATAAACATTGTGGCACCTAACTCCTAAAGGGGAATTTGTTTGTATTGTATGAATAATTTTGTTTCAATTTCCATTTTATAAAACATGCTCTTTATTTTGATCTCCTCTATGGTTCCCCCTTCAGGGGGCGGAGGGGGCTTAAAAATGCCATCCTAAAATCGCCATTGCTGTTACCAATAAAATATTGATCATACTGATAGGCAACAAATATTTCCATTCTAAATTCAATAACTGGTCAATACGTAATCTCGGAAAAGTCCACCTGAACCACATGATCAAAAATATCAGGAAAAAAGTTTTACCAAAAAACCAAATGCTCGATGGAATATAATCCATCACATGATTAAAACTTTCCCATGTACCAATATGAAAAGGCATCCAGCCACCAAAAAATATAGTTGCTCCAAGAGCACAAACAATAAATACATTGATATATTCTGCCAGGAAAAATAAAGCGAATTTCATTCCTGAATATTCAGTATGAAAACCTGCAGTTAATTCACTTT